>JBFHPX010000053.1:0-11413 GCA_041592575.1 Alcanivoracaceae bacterium | reverse complement strand
CAGCGTTGCAACCGAACTGGCGGCAAGACTGACCAGGCTGGATGCGGAAGGCAGCGTGACCTATCAGCAGAACCTCGAAAACTTTCTTGGCCGCTGGAAGGCCGCCGTCAACGACTGGGAGTCTCGGGCTGCCGGGTTGCAGGGCGTCAACGTAGTCGTCCATCATCGCTCATTCAGCTACCTGCTCAACTGGCTTGGCATGACAACTGTGGCCGAGATGGAGCCAAAGCCCGGACTGCCGCCAACACCCAGACACCTGAGCGATATTCTCACTCAAGTACAACATCACAAGGTGCGGATGATTCTCTACACCTCATTCAATGGCGATCAGGGTGCTCGCTGGCTGGCGCAGCGATCTGATGCCTGTGCCGTGTTGCTGCCGTTCAGTCATGAACAGTCATTGTTCACCCTTTTCGATGAACTGATCAGCACGCTTAACCAACATCAGGCGCAGTGCTGATGAGCTTCTCAAGCAGCCTTTCCATACTGTGGCCTGCGTTTCTGGCTGGCGCCATTGTGTTGCTAACCCATGTTCCGCTGGGACGACAGGTGCTGCACCGGGGGATTATTTTTATTGATCTTGCCGTTGCCCAGGCGGCCGCCACCGGCGCGCTCGGCAGCCAGCTCCTGATTGAGCACAACGATCCATTCCGGCAGCAGGCCGGTGCCCTGCTGGCCGCATTGGCCATGGTTTGTATTCTGCATTTTCTGGCACGTCGCTTCGCCGAGATTCAGGAAGCGCTGATTGGCGGCAGCTTTGTGCTGCTGGCCTCATTAGCGATCCTGCTGGTCAGCCATGACCCGCACGGTGGAGACAGCCTGCATTCCGCCCTGTCAGGACAAATGCTATGGGTCACCACGCCGCAGCTGGTCTGGCTTGGCATCAGCGCACTGACCTGCCTGCTGCTGCTTCGCTTTGCTCGTGGGGAGTTGTTGTCGTTCTACCTGCCATTGGCAATTACAGTGACCGCGTCTGTTCAAGCGGTAGGCATATATCTGGTGTTCGCCTGCCTGATATTTCCGGCACTGGCCTGCCGCGGACTTGCCATCGCAGCGGCAATGCGACGCGGTATGCTGACAGGACTTGTCGGCATTGCTGGCGGGCTGCTTCTAAGCCTTGCTGCCGACTTGCCCAGCGGCCCGACCACCGTAATCACACTGGCCATCTCGGCGCTGATACTGGCGACGCGAAGTAAATCAGCTAAACATCCGCTACAATCCGGGCCTTGATACGAAAACCGGAGACTGCGATGAGACCATTGGCCCTGTTAGTACTGCTGAGCCTGGCACCCCTTCATGCAATCGGCGCGGGCTTCGCTGCAGTCGACGGCGTGGTTAGCCATATCGACCCGAAGAACATCAGTGGCAGCGCCGATATCACCGCCGTACAGTTCCGTTTTGGCGCCGCGCTGAATGCCGAAACCACTCTGGCCGCCGAATTCCGGGTTGGCATGGGCTTTGGCCGTGAAAACAATGGCGGCATCCGTTATGAGCTGGATCGCTACTTCGGTGCCTATCTGCGTGGACAGTTTCCGGCGCGACTGCCATTTCGCCCTTACGGCCTGATTGGCGCCAGCCGCGTCGAAACCACCCAGAATGGCAGTGGCGATAACTACAACGATCTGTCTCTCGGCCTCGGTGCCGACTACAGCATCAATCAGGATGTGTTTCTCAGTATTGAATACCTGCGTGCCGCAGATCGCAGTGAGGCAGAGGTCAGCAACTTCAGCCTCGGTGTTGGCGCACGCTTCTGACCTGAACAGGGATAAAAAAAGCCCGGCCAGATAGATGGCCGGGCTTTTTTATCCCTGATCTTCTTGTCCACCATCAGGGAATCGGCAGATAGCCACCGGGCATATTCTTGGTAACAATTGCCACCGCATTGTGCGCGTGCAAGCTCTCAAGGTGATTCACCCGCAGCCAGAAGTCCTTGTACAACCCCTGCGGCTCCAGAGCCCGCTGCAAACGCCGCGCGGCATCCTCGCAAAACATCAGGTTCTGTCCATTCAGGCGAGCAAACTCCTGCTCGTCCTCGCGTTTTACTGCTGTTTGCACTGGCGTCTTCAATGCCCCCTCAATCGCATCTATCAGTGCGGTGATCGGGAAGCCTGACTCTTCGGCGTGATCCAGTAACACACGCACCTGTGCCACCGAGCGCTGACTGTGCGGGGTTGCAACAATACCCTTCTCGGTACCCAGCCACTCCGCCACCCGCTCTGCCGGGATCGTACCAACGTCACCGAACTCGTTGCGAAAGGCATCCTGAATCAACTGTCGCGCCAGTGCCGCCGAACACGGACAGGTGGAGGAGTAAGGCACCTCCACCGACAGTTCAATCTTCAGCTCGCCCTCCGAGAGGGTGCCGCAGATGCTTACCGGATAGCTCTTCCAACCGAAATAGTTGCTCTTCAGCGACTCGCGACGCATGGAGTACTCAAAGTCGAGCTGGACGAACGCCTTGCTGCTGAGTCCTTCGTGAGTATGCAGAAATGTACCCAGAAGCTTGCCAATGGAAGCAGCACTGACGGAACAGTCAGCGAAGGTTTCTTCCAGCGTCAGGTATAGCCGCGACATATGGATTCCGCGGGCCTTGGGGTCCTGCAGATTCACGTATGCCTGAATGGACGTGCTGATCGGCCGCTCACCTGCCAGCGTATCGCTAAGCCGCGCCGGCAGGTGAATCTCACTCATGCCGACCCAGTCCAGGGTGCTGTTGATATGCCGGGTCGCCGTACTGGCAACATCAGGCATTACCTTGGTGACCGCGCCTTGTTGGCTTTTCATCGAAGTCTCCGTTGGCCGGGACATGGGCAACACCGCGGAACAACGGCGCTGCCCGTCTTTCGGGGGCTGGCAAGTCTAGCAGATAAGGCCGCCCGAATAGACGGAAGTGCCGTGTGTCTTTGGCTCTGCTCTGTATAGCCTGCTCCTATAAGCCTCATGCCGACGTGAAAGAAGCCGCTATGGGAAACTCCTTTGGACCCTTATATTTTGACATCTAAACTATTTACTGTTATGGTGCACCCTATTCCAAAGTCGCGCAGCATATTAAATCTTTATTTTTCATGTAGATAGATTTCTTTTCTGAGCGACACACATAGCGAGGCACAGTTTATGAGCACGCTTATTACTCACAGATCAAAGGAGCGGGACAGATCCCGATGGCCCGACACGACGACGTGCTGATTGCCCTGCGCCGCATCATCCGCGCCACCGACCTGTACTCCCGTCGCTTGAGCAGGGAATCCGGGCTGACTGCGCCGCAGCTACTCATCCTTCAGGCCATTGGCAGCCATGAAGAGATGACCATGGGAGACATTGCCGCTGAGGTATCTCTCAGTCAGGCAACGGTCACGACCATTCTCGACCGACTCGAAGGCCGTGGCCTCGTTGTTCGCGAACGTGGCTCAACCGATAAGCGCCGGGTCTATGCCCACCTTACCAACGCTGGCAGGGCGCTGATCGCAGATGCGCCAGAGCCGTTGCAGGAAACCTTTGTCCGCCGCTTTACCGCGCTGCAGGACTGGGAGCAGTCACAGATCATCAGCGCGGTGGAACGAATTGCCTCAATGATGGATGCGGACGGCATAGATGCTTCACCGGTGCTGGATGTCGGCGCCATTGACCGAGGCCAGTCACTGGCCGATACCTCGACCCTTCCTTCCGGAGGACAACGCGGCGGCCGCGCCGCTCGCCGCTGAAACAGCGGAAAAAAAACAGGAGAGCCATTCCATGTTCGCAGATACCGCCACTCCAGGCGCCGGCATCAACCACGCCAGAACTGATACAAACGTTACCCTGCGCAAGCCGGACAGTGAAGACGGCGCCAAATTGCACGCGCTGGTCAAGCGCTGCAAGCCACTTGACGAAAACTCGCTGTACTGCAACTTGCTGCAATGTACGCATTTTGCCGACACCTGTGTCGCCGCCGAGCTGGACGGAGAACTGGTCGGGTTTATATCCGCCTATATTCCGCCAAAACAACAGAACACCCTGTTTGTCTGGCAGGTGGCCGTCGACGAGAAAGCTCGCGGCCTGGGCCTGGCTTCGCGGATGCTGGCAGAACTGCTTGATCGCGATGAGAGCCAGAACGTCCAGTATATCGACACCACCATTACACCGGATAACGAGGCTTCCTGGGCGCTGTTCCGCCGCTTCGCTGACAAGCGTCGTTACCGCACTGAAACTTTCATCCTGTTTGACAGCCGCATTCATTTCTCCGGCGCCCACAAGGATGAGCACCTTCTTCGCATTGGCCCGTTCAACCGCACCCGGGTGAACGACGCGCTTAACCACTGAATCGATTAAACAGAGAATAAACAGGGAGATTTTTATGAACGCCAAGGCAGACACCGACGTCTTTGACCGCATTGAATCTGAAGTGCAGAGCTATGCTCGCAGCTTCCCGGTGCTTTTCTCAAAAGCAAAAGGTTCGTACCTGTATGATGAAAACGGCGAGGCCTATCTGGACTTTCTTGCTGGTGCTGGCACCTTGAACTATGGCCATAACAATCCGGTACTGAAGGAAAAGCTGATTGCTTACCTGAGCGAAGACTACATCGTCCACGGTCTGGACATGCACACTGTCGCCAAGCGCAACTTTCTTTCAATGTTTGAAGACGTGATCCTCAAGCCGCGTGACATGCAATACATCATGCAGTTTACCGGCCCGACCGGATCCAATGCAGTGGAAGCAGCACTGAAGATCGCCCGTAACATCAAGGGCCGCAGCAATATCATTACCTTTACCAACGGTTTCCACGGCGTGTCTCTGGGATCGCTGGCTGCTACCGGCAACAGTCATCACCGTAATGCTGCCGGCGTATCGCTGACCAACACCAGCGTCATGCCCTATGATGGCTACCTGGGCACCGGGTTTGATACCACCGAGATGATCGACAAGATGCTCTCGGACAGCTCCAGTGGCATCGACCACCCGGCCGCCGTGATTGTCGAGACGGTGCAGGGCGAAGGCGGCATCAATGCGGCGAGCTTCGAGTGGTTGCGCAACCTTGAAAAGGTTTGTCGCAAGCACGACATGCTGATGATTGTCGATGACATTCAGGCCGGCTGCGGTCGTACCGGCAGTTTCTTCAGCTTCGACGAAGTCGGCATTGAGCCGGACATCATCACCCTGTCGAAGTCGCTCAGTGGTTACGGCCTGCCGTTCTCAGTAGTACTGATGAAGCCGGAGCTGGATCAGTGGAAGCCGGGCGAACATAACGGCACTTTCCGCGGCCATAACCCGGCCTTTGTCACCGCCACCGCAGCACTTGACCATTACTGGCGTGACAACACCTTTGCCACCGAGATCAAACGCAAAGGCGACATCATCACCGAACATTTCCGCGACATTGCCAACCGCTACGACGATTACTGGTTCCATCTCAGTGGCCGGGGCATGATGCAGGGTCTGGTCTGTCGCGACGGTTCGCTTGCCGACGAGATCACCTCGGAAGCATTCCGCCACAAGCTGGTGATCGAAACCTCCGGCGCCGATGACCATGTCATCAAAACGCTGTGCCCGCTAACTATCAGCGAGGAAGATCTGGTGCGTGGCCTGACCATCGTCTCAGACAGCGTTGATGTGGTGATGAAGGACCGGGTCAAGCAGCAGCGTCGCAGCAAGGTCAGCGTGGTGGCCTGATGTCGAGCAGAAATCCGTTGATGATTCGTGCCATTTTGCAGGTGCTGGCCCACTCCGCCGATGATTTCGGGGTCGGCCGACACCATGCTGATTCTATTCTCAAACACTGGAAGGAGAACCACCTCGCATGATCGTGCGCACTCTTGATGAAGCTCGGCAGAGCGAGCGTTGTGTTACCGCTCCGAATGGCAATTGGGAGTCGGTGCGTCTGAGCCTGAAAGATGATGGCATGGGATTCTCGTTTCATATCACCACCATTTTTGCTGGCAGCGAAACCCACATCTGGTATCAGAACCATCTGGAGACGGTTTACTGCATCAGTGGCGAGGGCGAAATTGAGACCGTTGCCGATGGCAAGGTATATCCGATTCGACCGGGCACCGTGTACATGCTGGATAAACACGACGAACATTTCCTGCGCGCCAACCGTGGCGTGGACATGGTTATGGCCTGCGCTTTCAACCCGCCGCTGAGCGGTAAAGAAGTGCACGACAAAAACGGTGTTTATCCCGTTGATAACAGCTGAATAATCAGCCCCGCAGGAGCGGCCTGTCGGTAGCGAAGGGATTCGCCGCCGATTGGCAACTCAAGACAAGATCAAACCCCGCTATCAGAACTCCTCATCCGTCATCGCCATCAGGCTGCTGCCCCCGGCACGAATACTTGTCGCCAGCGCCAGCGTGCGCGGCAGCAATCTGGAAAAGTAGAAATCCGCCGCCTTGAACTTGCCCTGGCAGAAACTGACATTGCCGTCTTTCGCCAGTTTCTGCTCAGCAGTCAGCGCCAGCCGCAGCCAGTACCATGCCACCAGCACGTAACCGGAGTACATTAGAAAGTCGACCGAGGCGGCTCCGGCTTCATCCGGATCTTCCATGGCAGTCGAGCAAACCTCGCCGGCCAGCGCCTGCCAATCTGCCAACTTTCCGCGAAGTAGCTGTGCATGCGCGCCTATGCGCGCATGCGTCTGATGCGCTGCACAGAATGCATCGATCTCGGCAATCATCGCATTCATCGCCTGTCCCTTATCCAGCATGATCTTGCGCCCAAGCAGATCCAGCGCCTGAACCTGAGTAGTACCTTCATAGATGGTGCTGACCCGGCAATCACGCATCAGCTGCTCCATACCATGCTCACGGATATAACCGTGACCACCGAGCACCTGTACTCCATGGCTGACACATTCGTTACTCACCTCGGTGACAAACCCCTTGACGATCGGGGTGAGAAAACCGAGCCGGTGTGATGCTGTGGCGCGGATCGCTTCGTCTGCTCCATACTCCGCCAGATCACCGTAACGGGCCGCATCCAGACACATTGCCCGGCAGCCTTCGGTAAACGCTTTCTGGGTCAGCAGCAGTTGCCGTACGCCGGGATGGACGATAATCGGGTCCGCCGCGCCGGCGGGGTTCTTCTTGCCAGACAGCGAACGCATCTGTAACCGCTCGCGAGCATAGGCAAGCGCGCCCTGATAACTGGCATTGGCGAGGCCCAGACCCGCCATGCCTGAGCCTATGCGGGCGTCATTCATCATCACAAACATATACTTCAGCCCTGCATTCGGCTTGCCGACCAGATAGCCGGTGGCAGCGTCGAAGTTCATTACACAAGTCGGTGACGCGGCATAACCCATCTTGTGCTCGATCGCGCCGCAGCTGACCCGGTTACGCTCGCCCAGCGACTGGTCTTCATGAACCATGAATTTCGGCACGATAAACATTGAGATGCCGGCTGTGCCGGGCGGCGCATCCGGCAATCTCGCCAGCACCAGATGAATAATGTTGTCAGCGCAGTCGTGCTCACCAAAGCTGATAAATATTTTCGTCCCGGTAATCTGGTAACTGCCGTCTGCCTGCGGCTCGGCGCGGGTACGCAAAATGCCGAGATCGGTACCACAATGCGGCTCGGTCAGACACATGGTGGCACTGAAGCGGCCATCAACCAGACCCGGGAAGAAGCGCTGCTTCTGCCACTCGTCCCCATGGGCATCCACTGCCATCATCACACCGGCTGGCAATCCCACCAGCATCACCCACGGCGGATTGGTAGCACACATCATCTCGTTGATGGCGATCCCCACCGAGCGCGGCAGAGCCTGTCCGCCCCAGCGGACCGGCGCCGTCAGGCCCGGCCAGCCAGACGCAACGAACTGCTCGCGTGCCTGACGATAGCCCTTCGGCAGGCGCACCTGACCGCCATTGAAATCGCAACCGCTCTCGTCGCCACTGCGGTATAGCGGGTGCAACATCTGCTCAGAGAAGCGAGCTCCCTGCTCCAGCATCAGGTCAAAGGTCTCCCGGTCCGGCGGCTCCACACCCTTCAGCGTCAGGTAATGGTCGGTCAGACCAAGCAGGTCGTGGGCAACAAACCGGATGTCGTCGAGGGGAGCCTGATACTGGGCCATACGGGATGATCTCCTGTGTCCTGAATAGCAACGAGGCTAAACGGCAAGGATGGTCTCGGCGATGACGCGGTCCATCAGCTTGATGGCGCTTCCTGTCAGCCCGGAACTATGTGCACAACCGTTTCCCAGCTGCGCCGACCATGGCTATACTCTTTCGCATAATAAGCATAACGACCTAGTGATAATCTGATGTCTCTCTGGCGGAAACTGGCCGCAAAAGGCAACCCGATGTTCTGGGCCCCGGTGGATGGCGCCCTGCTGGCCTGCGTCATGATTATCGCCATGAACGGCTTTTTTCTTGTCACCGGCATCATCGGCGTATTGCTGCCGCAACTGGCGCCGCATGTGCAGGTCCCGGTGCTGCACCAGATGAACCTGTTCGCGCTCGCCATGATGTTGTTCTGGGGCCTCCTGTATCTGACTTTCCTGCCACTGCGCAAACGCAATCCGAGAAGCCGGCTGCCGGGCATGGTCGTCACCTATATGTTTGGCCACCCGCTGGTGGTGCTGGCTTACTTCAACGGCGTCCATGCCATCGTTACAGGGTTGCTGCTTGCCGTGGCCCCGGCGTTCGGTTTTGTCATGTTCAAGAATCGTCACGTCATGAACGCCCTGCTGATCACCTGGGCGGAGATTATCCTGCTCGGCTTTGCCGTCAGTATGGGCTGGGTCGCCGACGCGCCACTGTTCGGCGACGAGCCACCGAATCGGTTTACCGCGCCAATGTGGCTATTCATGCAGGTCCTGATCGGCTTCCCGGTGGCGATCGGCTTCCTGATGTTTACCCGTTATATCGTTAATGCCCTGCGGGCTCGAGAACTACAGGTACGCGAACTGTCGCGGCGCGACGCCCTTACCGGCAGCTGGAACCGCCGCTACCTGACCGAGTTGATGGAGCGGGAGGTGGCCCTGGCAGAGCGCACCGGACAACCGCTATCGTTGGTGGTGGTGGATCTGGACCATTTCAAACGAATCAATGATGGCCACGGCCACAGTGCTGGCGATCAGGCATTGATTCAGGTGGCAGGCTGCCTGGCCGACAGCATTCGCGAAGTCGATCACCTCGGTCGTTATGGCGGCGAGGAATTTGTCCTGCTGTTACCAAACTGTGATACAGACAATGCCCGCGTCATTGCCGAACGTTGCCGGGAAACGCTGGCAAATACACCGGTTGATACCGGGCGAGCACGCTTGCCGCTTAGCGCAAGCTTCGGCGTAGCAACCTGCCATGGCGAAGCCCTTGATATTGATGAACTGTTCCGCCGTGCGGATCAGGCACTGTACCGGGCCAAGGATAATGGTCGCAATCGCGTCGAAGTGGCCGCCTGATCAAAGCAGCGCCAGCATCTCCTCCGGCCGACGCAACCGGACCATCTGTTGATACAACGCTTCTGCCTCAGGACAATCACGGCGCAAATAGTTCAACCACTGCTTTACCCGACCGCTTACCTGTGAATCGGAACCGCTGCCGTTCAGCTCAGTAATAAACAGCTTCAGTCGCTGCAGTATCTGCGGCCAGCCACGATACTCCGCCTCACCACGCAAACGTTGCGCCAGAAACGGATCGCTGACCGCGCCGCGACCGAGCATCAATGCGTCGCACCCGGACTCCCGCAAGCACTGGCTGGCGTCCTGCACATTCCATATCTCACCGTTGGCGATCACCGGCACATTAATCGCCTGACGAATCAGGCCAATCCGATCCCAGAACGCCGGCGGTCGGTAACCCTGACTTTTTGTCCGGCCATGTACGGTCAGCCAGCTGGCGCCGGCTGCTTCAATACCACGAGCGTTATCCAGCGCAAGCTCACCGTCCAGATTGCCGAGTCGCATTTTTGCCGATACAGGAATGGTCGCCGGTACCGCACTTCGTACTGCGGCAACCACCCGATGTACCCGCTCAGGCTCATCCAGCAGCACCGCGCCACCGCCATGACGATTCACCGTTTTTGCCGGGCAGCCGAAATTCAGGTCAATCGCCGGCGCCCCCAGTTCCACTGCACGCGCGGCGTTGTCCGCCATGCAGGACGGATCAGACCCCAGCAGTTGCACATGCACCGGCGTGCCGTTGCGAGTGCGAGCGGCTGACTGCAACTCAGGACACCAGCGGTAGAAAACTTTTGCCGGCAGTAATGTGCCGCTGACACGGACAAATTCGGTCACGCACCAGTCGTAACCGCCGATGTCGGTGAGCGCCTGGCGCACCCAGAAATCCGCGAGCCCCTCCATCGGGGCGAGAATAATTTTCATGGCGCGCATGATAGCATCGGCTGCGGCCTACTCCCGAGGACAACATGTTCAGCACAAGCATTCATCCCCGTTTCTCTGATACCGATGCCCTTGGCCATATCAACAACACCGTCATTCCGGTCTGGTTTCTGGAGGCGCGCGAACCTGTGTTGCGGCTGTTCTCGCCAACGCTGGATATACAAAGCGCAGCACTGGCTGTGGTCCGCATCGAGATCGACTATCTGGCCGAGACCCGGTTTGGTAGCGATGTCGAGATCCGCACGCTGGTGGCGAGACTCGGCAACAGCTCCCTGCAGTTGGCCCAGGAGGTCTGGCAGGACGACCGCCTGACCGCCCGTGGACTGGCCACTCTGGTCAATTTCGACCCACAGGCCAGACGGGCAACAGCAATACCGGAAGCGGTCAGGGAGGCACTTTCAGGGCATATGCAGACGCTAAAGGAGGGGTAGAACCCTCGCCGGCCGAGGGACAGACAACGCCATAGCTCAGGAGGTCGCAAGAGGGGCGGCGAAGGTCTGCGGGCCGGCAAGGAGAGCCAATATAGCGCCGCTCGCCGTGGACATTTTATTCCGTTTTGGAATCAATCCCGAGCCTGATCCTAACCGTTTTGCTTTTCCCCTTACCCCTCAGAGGGTTAGCTTTTCCACCTGTCAGCGCCCGGTGAGAACAGAGACAAACTTCCTCCCGGAGGTGTCAGACAACCGGACCGGGAGCGCCGACTTACCATCTGCTAACGCTGCATCCGGACCACGCTGACGCTACAATGCCCGCCCATTGATGGACCCAAGCGCCGAGGAAACCCATGGCCCGTAAACCCCAAGCTGCAAACCTGGAGCAGTCGCTCGACACCCTCGAAGCGCTGGTGGAGCGGATGGAGTCCGGCGAACTGTCTCTGGAGGAGTCCCTGAAGGCTTTCGAAGAAGGCGTCAAACTGACCCGTGAATGCCAGCAGGCCCTGCGCGCCGCCGAGCATAAAGTTCGCATCCTGCTGGCGGGTGAGGGCGAACCGGAAGACTTCAACGCTGGCGACACCACAGATGACTGAGGCGTACCTGAAGCTGCAAGCCTTTATGGCAGACCGCCGGCGCCGCGTCGATGACACCATGCTACGGCTG
>JBFHPX010000052.1:0-11555 GCA_041592575.1 Alcanivoracaceae bacterium | reverse complement strand
TGTCGTGACCATGGCCAGCGTCCTCTATCTGGAGCATGTGGAAGGTCTCGACCCCTGCCCGCTATGCATCTTCCAGCGCGTTGGCGTCATTGTCGCCGGACTGTTCTTCCTGCTCGCGTTGCTACACAACCCGGGCGCCACCGGCCAGCGCATCTACGCTGCACTCGCCGGCGTCGGTGCCGCAGGCGGTGGCGCCGTTGCTGCCCGACATATCTGGCTGCAGGGCCTGCCGCCAGAAGAGGTGCCGGCCTGTGGCCCGGCACTCGATTACATGATGGATGTGTTCCCGTTTCTGGAAGTGCTGGACATGGTGCTGACCGGCTCCGGCGAGTGCGCCAAGATCGACTGGCTGTTCCTCGGCATTTCCCTGCCGGCCTGGGCACTGCTGGTGTGTATCGGCCTGACCGCAGTCGCCCTGTTCCAGCTGCTGCGTCGCCATGCTTGATGGTTTGCTGATCCTGCTGGCATTTCAGTTCGCCGGCGAGCTACTGGTTCAGACCCTCAACCTGCCACTGCCCGGCCCGGTGCTGGGCATGGTGCTGCTGCTCGCGGCACTGACCACCCGGGCGGCGGTGCTACAGCGCATCGCCCCGGCCGCCAACCTGCTGATTGGCAACCTGACCCTGCTGTTCTTCCCGATCGGCATCGGCATCGTGCTGGAGTGGGATCGTTACGCCGAGCATGGTCTGGCCCTGCTGGTGTCAATTGTCATCGGCACGGTGCTGGCACTGGTACTGGTGACCGGCCTGCTCAAATTGCTGCTGCGAGCGCCGTCATGAGCGCTTTCTCAACGCCACTGTTTGCCCTGCTGCTGACCCTGGCCAGTTACCGGCTTGCCTGGTGGGTCTATGAGCGCAGCGGTCGTCACCCGCTGGCGCATCCGTTCCTGTTGGCGATGATCCCGGTGATTGTGGTGCTGCTGGCACTGGGCATTTCCTACCGCGACTATCTGGCCGGCACCGCCGTGCTGCAGTTCTTCCTCGGCCCGGCCACGGTGGCGCTGGCCTGGCCGCTTTACCGCCAGCTCTCCACCCTGCGGCATATCTGGAGACAGGTGACGCTGTATATTCTCATCGGCGCACCACTGGCGGCCGGTCTCGCCATAGCTCTGGCAGCAATATGCGGCGCCCCCGCCGATGTGGTCGGCTCGCTGGCACCGAAGTCCATTACTACCCCGATTGCCCTCGAAGTCAGCCGGCTAACCGGCGGCTTCCCGGCGCTGGCCGCCGGCGCGGTTGCCATCACCGGCATTGTCGGCGTGTTGGCCGCGCCACTGGTGTTTCGCCTGTTCCGCATCACCGATGACCGCATTCGCGGCCTGGCGCTGGGGCTGGTGGCCCATGCCATCGGTACCGCCCGGGCATTTGAATACGGCGAGCGTGCCGGCGCCTACTCGTCACTGGCACTTGGCCTGACCGGCCTGCTCACTGCACTGGCATTGCCATGGCTATGGCCGTGGATCGCGGCATTGTTGTAGGAACCGCTGATTGGCAGCGCAGGCCTTCGCCATCGATCGACGGCTGCTTTAACAGACAAGTGCCATCAGTCCTTTCTCCGACATAGCTTCCCTGACTTTTCTCCGCGCTTTTTATGCGAAATCCGTCTTGGGATTAATTCGCTGTTTTAACGACGGATTTTCTTTACTCGACCAATTTCTTGCGTCACGTCACGCACGGCCAATTGCGCGCCTGTTCATCTCCCGCCTAACGTGAGGTCCCGGCTTTGCCGGCGTGTACTTTTTGTGGGCAGGACCACTTCGGATAAGGAAATGTCGGGAGGACTGATCATGGCACAACAGACCCACGCCGCCCTGCAGCAATGGCAGCGTATCGAGCTTCTGGTTCAGCAGTGGCTGGGCGAGCGCAAACAGTTACTGCGCATGCTTTGCAGTCTGCGCAGCCTGACCAACAGCAACCGCCAGCGCAATCCGCTGCCGCAGCGGGTGCAGCAGTTCTGTGAGTTGCTGGTGGACTACATCAGTGCAGGTTATTTCGAGATATACCGCGAGCTGGCGCGTGAAGCGCGCTACTCGCAGCGGGAAAATCCGGAACTGGTGGCGTCAATCCTGCGTCGTCTGGAAGAGTCAACCGATGCCGCGCTGGCATTCAATGATGACTTCGATACCGGCGAGCACATTGCCGCCCTGCAGGAGGTACTGCCGCAGCGGTTGAATGACCTGCTGAACAAACTGGAAGAGCGCTTCGCCCTGGAGGATCAGCTGATTGTCAGCATTCACCAGCGCGAGGAACCGCTACAGAAAGTATTGGTACATTGATGCGGGAAGGGGAACAGCAACCCCGTCACCGGCAAGCGGTGACGGGGTGTGACAGCATTACTCTTTAACGATGTCCTTGAGCTCGACTTCAAACACCAGCGTCGCATTCGGACCAATCACACCACCTGCGCCCTGCTCACCATAGGCCAGGTGCGGCGGCAGCACGATGCGCCACTTGTCGCCAACCTTCATCATCGGCAGCGCTTCCTGCCAGCCCTGAATCACACGATTCAGCGGGAAGGTGGCCGGCTCGCCACGATCCACCGAGCTGTCGAACACGGTGCCGTCAATCAGGGTGCCGTGATAATGCGCAACCACGGTGTCTTCAGCAGACGGGCTGGCGCCATCACCCTTGGCCAGCACTTCATACTGCAAACCGCTTTCCGTGACGGTAACCCCTTCCTGTTCGGCATGGGTCGAACGGTAGGCAGCGCCGGCGGCCAGATTCTCATCCGCTTCGCGAACCATTTCCGCCTGCTCTTCTTCCATTTTCTTTTGCTGGAAAGCGGTGATCGCGGCGTCCATGTCTTCAGCAGACATCAATGCCTTGACCTGCTCCTCGCCCAGCGCACCGGCACGCATACCTGCCAGGAAGCTGTCCAGATCAATACCGTCCATACGGCCCTGCATCTGCTCGCCGGTGCGATAACCGAGCGAATAGGCAGCCTTCTTGTCTTCGCTGTCCAGATTGACCTTGGTGTTATCGCCACAGGCGGTCAGTGCCACCGTACCGGCGATCAGCAGTGCAAACTTGTTCATCTTGCCTCCATAGCAGCTCATTGGCTTCTTATTGTGAATCTTCCGGCAGCGCGCCCTGACGCAATGCTTCAGGACTGACTGTGCGGGTATCTTTTTGTTCCATCGGTTCGGCAGTGACGCCGGGCGGAGGCACCTGACCGTATTGCCACTGCCCGGATGCATCCCGCCAGCGATACATCGCCGGCAACACTTCTTCCTCGCCAGCAACAACCATCGAGGTAGACTCCGACAGCAACTGCCCCACTGAGCCCGGATCCAGTACCGGTTTACCGTTTTCCACCGGCACCAGCATCAGTGCCGCCAGTACCGCGATAACCAACCCGATCAACAGCAGAAAATACTTCATCATGACGCCCCGTTGCCGGCGAAGCGGCAAGCATACAGGCGTTTGCCGGCGGTTGTCATGGCGAACCCCGGCACCGGCTCACGATTTTAGTAATGTCAGCTGCGCCGCAACAACGGCTACCCTATAGTGTCGGCAGGAGAGGGGCATGACAGGCAGTGACAACGCAGTAATTCCACAAGACGAGGTACTCAGCCCGGCACGTCCGGTGGCGGATCGCGGTGGGCAGCGCTTTGTCATTTTACTGGCCAATGCCAAGGGCGGCTGCGGCAAGACTACCCTGTCCACCAGCCTGGCAAGCTACTACGCCGGACGCGGCGGGGACGTCACCCTGCTTGATCTGGACCCGCAGCAATCCGCCACCCAGTGGTGTCGCCAACGCAAGGACAGCGGCAATGACGACATCCGCCTGATCTCGGTCCCTCTTGATGGCCACTTTCACGCCGGCAAACTGCAGGGCCCGCTACGCGAGGCCAGCGACCTGTTGATTATCGACTCCCCCGCCGGACTCGACGGCACGGCACTCAATGCCCTGCTCAACATCGCCAAAGTGGTACTGGTGCCGGTGCTGCCAAGCCCCATCGACATCCGTGCCGCCACCCGCTTCATGCAGTCAGTGATGTTGTCTCCAGCCAACCGGCGCCGGCCAAGGCGGCTGGCGGTGATCGCCAACCGGGCCCGCGAGCGAACCAGGATGTACGGCAAACTGGAGCTGTTCCTGGGCAGCCTGAAAATCCCGTTCCTGACCACCCTGCGCGACACCCAGTTGTATGTGCGCGCCGCCGGCGACGGCTGTGGCGTGCTCGATCTCCAGGATGCCGATCAGCAGGACCGTGACGCCTGGCGCACCATCATCGAGTGGCTGGAAATCCAGCGACACCTGACCCGCACCCTGCCCGGCCTGTAATAGCTTGTAAAAACAATCATCTGGCACCGATCCGTAGCTGTTACCCCCGGCAGCGCTGGGGTAAAGTGCCTGTCAAAGGAATACACAAAAGGCCGGCGCCTCGCCGGACACCTAAAACCGGAGCCTCAATGCGCCACAGCCATCTCGGGAAGCTGATGCTGATTCTGGTCGGCCTGGTCTGTGTGCTCCAGTTTGCCAGCCACTTCGCCTCCCGTGCGGTGATCCGCGACACCCTGCTCAGCGATGCCCGCAAGGGCCTGACGGTGGGCGGCGAGATATTCACGGAACTGCTCAACAACCGGGCCATGCAGCTCGCCTCCTCGGTGGAAATCCTGGTGGCGGATTTCGGCTTTCGCGAAGCGGTTGCCACCGGCGATGAAGACACCATCCGCTCGGCACTGGCCAACCATTCCGGCCGGGTCAAGGCCGATCTGGCCCGGTTGATTACCCGCAGCGGCAAGGTTATCAGTCTTGATGCCGAGGACCGCCAGATCGTCCCGCCGCTGGAGCTGTTTGACCCGGAGGTGCGGGTCGAGGTGATCGATGGCCTGCCCTATGAAATTGTTATCACCCCGCTCTACGCGCCGGATCTGGTTGGCTGGGTCAGCATGGGCTTTGTTATCAACGAAGCGCTGGCCTGGAATCTTTCCCAGCTGACCAGTCTGGATGTGTCCTTCGTTGGCAAGGGCCAGAACTTCACTGCCAGCACCCTGCTGCCGGCGCAGGCCAGCGCCTCGGCACTTTGGCTGGCGAGCAATGGACAGGTCAGCCAGCCTCAGCAATTCCGCATCGGCGGCAGCGACTTTCTGGTGCTGACCCTGCCGCTGTCCGAGCAGGTCAGTGCCATCCTGCAACTGCCCATGGAGCAGGTGCTGGAACCCTATTACGCCCTCGGTCGACAACTGCTGTGGCTGGCCATTGGCGGTCTGGCGCTGGCTGCCATTGCCGCCGCCCTGCTGGCCCGGGGCATCAGCCTGCCGGTCAAGGCACTGGCCAGTGCTTCCAAACGAATCACCTCGGGGCACTACAACACCGTGGTACCGATCCAGAGCGACGATGAATTCGGCGACCTCGCCAAGGCCTTCAACGCCATGCAGGGCGCCATTGCCGAACGCGAACAGCGACTGGTGCATCAGGCCGAACATGACTCCCTTACTGGCCTGCCCAATCGGCGCGTGGCACTGCTGTCACTGGATACCGCGATTCGCACCGGCGCACCGTTTGCAGTCATGGCGCTGGACCTGAACCGCTTCAAGGAAATCAACGACTCGCTCGGTCACGGGGTCGGTGACCAGGTGCTTGGCGTGGTCGCTCGCCGACTGGACAGCAGCACCAAGGAACGCGATCTGGCCGCCCGCCTCGGCGCCGATGAATTCATGTTGCTGCTGGCCGGTGTCGATACCGCCCAATCGATCAAGGTTGCCCACCGGATTCGTGATCGTATTGCCCAGACCGTCGAGCTCAATGACCTGCACCTGAACGTCGAGGCCAGCATCGGCATTGCCCTGTATCCGGAGCATGGCGACGACGCTGAAACCCTGATGCGTCGCGCCGATATCGCCATGTACGACGCCAAGCAGGCCGGCGGTCATCAAGTGGCGGTGTACCAGCCCGGCTGGGACGAACGCCACCTGCGCCGGCTGTCGCTGGCCCGTGACCTGAAAGAAGCGCTCAATGGCGAAGGTCTGCACCTGCTGTATCAACCGAAAGCGGCGCTGCGCGATCGCGAGCGTATCGGCGCCGAAGCCCTGATTCGCTGGCACCACCCGACACTGGGACCACTGCGCCCGGATGAGTTTATTGCCATCGCCGAAGACGCCGGCCATATCAACCGCCTGACCCGCTGGGTGCTGAGAACCGCTGTGGCCCAATTGCAGCAGTGGCACCATCAACACCTGATGGTGCAGCTGTCAGTCAACATCTCGGCCACCGACCTGCTTGATGAGGACCTGCCAGGCTATATCTCCAACCTTCTCGCCAATGCCGAAGTGGAGCCGCAGGCGCTGTGCCTGGAAATCACCGAAAGCTCGGTGATGAAAGACGAACAGCAGGGGCACGCAATGCTGTCACGGCTGAAGGGCATCGGCTTGCGGCTGGCGGTAGATGACTTCGGTACCGGCTACTCGTCGCTGTCGCAACTCAAGCGCATGCCGGTGGACGAACTGAAGATCGACAAGTCTTTCGTACTGAACCTTGATCACAGCGACGATGACGCCGTGATTGTTCACTCCACTATCGAGCTCGGCCACAACATGGGTCTGGAAGTGGTTGCCGAAGGCGTGGAAACCCGTGAGGCGGTGATGTTGCTGGAAAGCTTTGGCTGCGACATGATCCAGGGCTTCCTGCTGGGCAAACCGATGGCCGCCACCGAACTGGCGATCTGGGCACGGGGCTGGCTGGAACAGCCACGCATCGGCGAACAGGCCATCAGCGCCTGACGTCCCACAGCTGCGGTTCTGTTACACTCGCGCCTCATTTTCCCGACATGATTGGCCCATGATCCAGCTCGACAACCTGCGTCTGCGGCGCGGCCCCGACATTCTACTCGACCATGCCAGCATCACCCTGCACGGCGGCTGGAAGATCGGCCTGACCGGTCGTAACGGTTGCGGCAAAAGTTCGCTGTTCTCGTTGCTCTGCGGCCAGCTGGAGCCCGATGCCGGCAGCCTGTCGATACCGGCGGACTGGCGGCTGGCGATCATGGCTCAGGAAGTGCCGGCACTGGATCAGCCGGCCATCGATTACGTGCTCGACGGCAACACCCCGCTGCGCAATGCCGAGCAGGCGTTGCGCGACGCCGAAGCCAGCGGCGACGGCATGGCCATCGGCCATGCCCATGAAAAACTCGATGCCCTGAATGCCTGGTCGCTACCAGCCCGCGCTGCGGAAGTACTGGCCGGCCTCGGCTTTGCAGCAGATACCCAGCGCAACCCGGTGGCCAGCTTTTCCGGTGGCTGGCGCATGCGCCTGAATCTGGCCCGGGTACTGCTGGCCGACGCCGACTTGCTGTTGCTTGACGAGCCCACCAACCACCTTGATCTGGATGCGGTGCTGTGGCTGCAGGACTGGCTGCAACAGGCGCCGCAAACCCTGCTGCTGATTTCCCATGACCGCGATTTTCTTGATGCCACTGTTGGCCACATCCTGCATATCGAACAGCAAAGCCTGACGCTGTACAGCGGCAACTATTCCGCCTTCGAGCGGCAACGGGCGGAACGTCTGGCGCAACAATCACAGGTGTACGAAAAGCAGAAAGCCCAGGCCGCGCATCTGCAAAAATTTATTGACCGGTTTCGCGCCCAGGCCACCAAGGCCCGGCAGGCGCAAAGCCGGTTGAAAGCGCTGGCCAAACTGGAACTGATTGCCCCGGCCCACGCCGATGACGGTTTCAGTTTCAGTTTTCCGAAACCGCTGAAGCTGCCCAACCCGATGCTTGACCTGGTCAAGGTGCAGTGCGGCTATGGTGACAGCGTCATTCTCCGCGAGGTCAGTTTTTCCATCCGCCCGGAAACCCGGCTTGGCTTGCTTGGCCCGAACGGCGCCGGCAAGTCCACCCTGATCAAGACGCTGGCCACGCAGCTGGCTCCACTGGGCGGTAAATTCACCGTCGGCCCGGAACTGGTGATCGGTTACTTCCACCAGCAACAGGTTGATGCGTTGCCTCAGGACAAAACCGCCTTTGCTTTGATGCAACTGGCGCAACCGAAGTGGGAAGAACTGCAGGTGCGCAAGGAACTGGGCCGCTTCGGTTTCCATGGCGATGATGCCTTTGCCGAAGTGAAACGGTTTTCCGGTGGCGAAAAATCGCGGCTGGCGCTGGCGTTGCTGGTGCAACAGAAACCAGCCCTGCTGTTGCTTGACGAACCTGCCAACCACCTTGACCTTGATATGCGCGAAGCGCTGACCATGGCGCTACAGGAATTTGAAGGCGCCGTGGTGCTGGTATCGCACGACCGCCATCTGCTCGAAACCACGGTCGATGAACTGGTGCTGGTGGCCAATGGCACAGTAACCGAATGGGATGGCGATCTGGATGACTACGCCCGCTGGCTGCGTGAGCGCAGCAAGCAAACCGCTGCCACCAGCACCGACGGCGGCCCCAGTGACAACAAACTCAAACGTCAGCAGGCGGCACAAAAACGGGCCAACCTGCGGCCGTTGAAACAGGCCGCCGAAAAACTGGAAAGGCAGCTGGAAAAACTGCAACAGCAACTGGCCGAGGTCGAGACAAGGTTGGGTGATGAAGCCTTGTACCAGCCGAACCAGAAGATCGCCCTGAATGATCTGATCGCCCGTCAGGGCACGTTGCGCAAACAATGCGAAAGCGTCGAGGTCGACTGGCTTGACGCCATGACCGCACTGGAAGAGGCGGAACAGGCGGACAGCTGATGCGCATCTTCGACAGCCACCTGCATATCATTAACCCGCGTTTCCCGCTGATCGCCAACAACGGCTACCTGCCGGAACCGTTTCCGGTGGATCAGTATCTGGCTACCACCAGCGCATTGGGCATTTGCGGCGGCGCCATTGTCTCAGGTTCATTCCAGCAGTTTGACCAGGGCTATCTGCTGGATGCTCTGGCAACGCTGGGACCGGGCTTTGTCGGCGTCACCCAGCTTCCTGCAGATGTGAGTGATGCCAGGTTATTTGAACTGGACAAGGCCGGCGTGCGCGCCGTGCGTTTCAATCTTTATCGCGGCGGTAGCGAATCGGTATCGGCGCTGAAGGAAATGGCGGCGCGCATCTACGACCTGGTTGGCTGGCATGTGGAGCTGTATGTCGACAGCCGGGATCTGGCCGGCTTGTATCCCGTGCTCAGCATCCTGCCGGCGGTCAGCATTGACCACCTCGGCATGCATGCCGAGGGCCTGCCGGATTTGTTGCGTCTTGCCGCCCGTGGCGTTCACATCAAGGCCACCGGCTTCGGCCGGGTCGAGCTGGATGTCGCCGACACTATCCGGCAGATCCTGCGAGCCAACCCGGATGCGCTGATGTTCGGTACCGACCTGCCCTCGACAAGGGCTCGCCGGCCATTCTCCGCGGCCGATATCCGGCTGCTTGAGCAGATCATCGAGCCGGCGCTGCTGGCCAGGGTGATGTACGACAATGCCGCCCGGTTCTACCGACTCCCGGCACAAACGTTCACGCAATAACTCGGGGATTGACCGGACCGGCAGGCGGCGGGAAACTCCCTGAACCACAATAATCAGAACGATATCCCGGGAGAGCCATCATGAAACCAGCAGCCCTTGTTAGCGCTTTCGCTGCCGCCCTTGTCCTGTTGCCCGCCAGCGCCCTGGCGCTGGACATGAGCCAGCAGCAGTTCATCGAATACTCCGCCGAACAGCACTGTCTGAATCAGAAGCTGTGGGATCAGCCGGCGAAGCTGGAACAAGAACTGATGGCGCTGGAAGAAAAATACGGTGTCAGTGAAGATGATCTTGATGCACTGGATGCGCTCACCGCGAAATACAACGCAGATCCGTCTATCCAGCCGCAGATTGAAGAAAAGGCGCGGGCGCTGTGCCCTTAACGCCTTTCGATCATCGCCGCCGTTCCTGCGCCGCAGGCGATGACAGTTTTTAACATCTGCTCCACCCGGATTTCCGGGTGGAAATCCACCAGATCGACACCAACGTGATAGATAAACCCGGTGGTCGGGTTGGGTCCAGTGGGCACAAACACGCTGACCCGACCATCCGCATGTCGTGAAGTCACCAGCCCAAAGGCGGATACATCCACCTGTCGGCCATACAACCAGACTCGCACCACCTCACCACGCTTGAATGGCGAGTCGTTACTGTTTCCCAGAAGCTGTGCGGTAATCTCTCTGATACTGCGATAGCCCGGCACACGGACCATCAGGACCCCTTCCGCATGCTGCCACAACCAGGCACCGAGACGGGTTGCTACCAGTGTGCCGATCAGGAAGCAGATCAAAATCAGCAACGTCACCACGATCAGATCCGCCAGCACTTTCGGCAAGCCGAAGGTGCTGATAACCGGGCCGGTAAAAGGCGAGATCATTCCGCTTGCGACATCATAGATCCAGCGAAAGATCGTGCCGACAATCACCAGCGGCAGCAGGATCAACAGTCCCCCCGCGAGTGAGCGCCGGACAATCATGGCAGTACGGCTTGGTGCGACATCAGTCATAAGAAACCTCGAAGAGTGTCCCGGTGGCAGCTGTCGATCGACGGCGAAACGCTTTCGCGACCGATCTGCTGCCCCTACGAGTCGTAGCGGATGGCGCTAATGTACCAGAGCCTGGGGCCGGACGGCGTATCGACTTCGGCCTCGTCATCGACCTGCTTTTTCAGCAGCGCCCGGGCCAGCGGTGAATCGATACTGATATAACCGCGCTTGCCATCGGTTTCATCCGGGCCAACCAGCCGGAAGGTGGCCTCGACACCGTCATCATCCTCCAGTGTCACCCAGGCGCCGAAGAACACCCGGCTCTGGTCCAACGGTGGCCGGTCGACCACGGTCATGTCGTCGAGGCGTTTACTGAGAAAGCGGATCCGGCTGTCGATCTCGCGCAGCATCTTCTTGCCGTAGATGTACTCGGCATTCTCGGAGCGATCGCCCTGGGCGGCGGCCTCCTGCACCGAGCGGGTCACCTCCGGGCGCTTTACCTTCCAAAGGAACTGCAGCTCATCGTTCATGGCCCGGTAGCCTTCCGGGGTGATGTACTTGGAGGCC
Source organism: Alcanivoracaceae bacterium (assembly GCA_041592575.1). Classification (GTDB taxonomy): domain Bacteria; phylum Pseudomonadota; class Gammaproteobacteria; order Pseudomonadales; family Alcanivoracaceae; genus PGZG01. Next base: position 569 of record JBFHPX010000052.1, on the reverse strand, counting down.
GGTTTTGCCGGCGGTCGCCAACGGGACATTGCGCCAGATCAACTCATTACAGGGGCAGGGCTGCCAGTATGGCAATCTCGAAACACGACGCAAGGAGATCGCCATGTTCACCAGAGACACTGTTGCGCTGGTTACCGGCGCCGCCACCGGCATCGGCTATGCCACCGCCAGAGCCTACAGCCGGGCCGGCTGCCGGGTGGTGCTGGCTGACCGCGATGAAGAGCGCGGCGTGGAAGCCTCCGCCGGACTGCGCAAGATTGGCGGCGATGCCGTCTTTATTGCCTGCGATGTCAGCGAACCGGACCAGGTCCGTGCGCTGCATCGGGAAATCATCGAGCTGTTCGGTAAGCTTGATGTGGCTTGCAACAACGCCGGCATCGAAGGCGAGCAGGCACCAACCGCGGAATCCTCGCTGGAGAATTTTGACCGGGTCATCGGCGTCAACCTGCGCGGCCTGTTCGTATGCATGCAAGAGCAGCTGAAAATCATGCAAAAGCAGGCCAGCGGCAGCATCGTCAACATTGCCTCAGTGGCCGGCCTGATCGGCTTTGGCGGCTTGCCGGCTTACT
>JBFHPX010000051.1:0-11574 GCA_041592575.1 Alcanivoracaceae bacterium | reverse complement strand
TCAATGACGGCGCCGGAACGATCGCCTCGCGGCACCATCAACTTGTGATCGTCAATTTTTTCCAGCAGGCCAAGCGCATCGAGGTCATCAATCACTTTCTTGCGGGCGACAAAGCGATCAAGGCCTCGGTACGGTGCTGGCACCTGATCATTCAGCGATGCATCACGGGTCATGATGTTGATCATCGGCAGGCTGTGGCGCTTGCCGACTTCGTAGTCGTTGAAGTCATGGGCCGGCGTGATCTTGACGCAGCCGGAGCCAAAATCCGGGTCGACATAATCGTCGCCAATAACCGGAATATCCCGATCCGCCAGGGGCAGGCGAATGGTCTTGCCGATCAGATCCCGATAGCGTGGATCTTCCGGGTGAACAGCCACGGCGGTATCACCAAGCATGGTCTCCGGTCGTGTTGTGGCGACAACCAGATGGCCGGAGCCATCGCTGAGCGGATAGCGGAAGTGCCACATGTGGCCTGCTTCTTCGCGATTCTCGACTTCCAGATCGGAAATAGCAGTGTGGAATTGCGGGTCCCAGTTGACCAGCCGCTGACCGCGATAGATCAGTCCCTCATCAAACAGACGGATAAAGGCTGTCTGTACGGCGCGTGAAAGACCGGCATCCATGGTGAATCTTTCTCGTGACCAGTCCAGTGACGAGCCGATACGGCGCAGCTGTTTGCCGATGGTGCCGCCTGACTCAGCTTTCCATTCCCAGACTTTCTCGAGAAACTTCTCCCGGCCGAGGCTGTGGCGGGTTTGGTTTTGAGCCGCCAGCTGGCGCTCTACCACCATCTGGGTAGCGATGCCGGCATGGTCGGTGCCCATTTGCCAAAGCGTACGCTGGCCTTTCATGCGGTGGTAGCGAATCAGGGTGTCCATGACCGCATTATTGAAGCCATGTCCCATATGCAGGGAGCCGGTGACGTTCGGCGGAGGGATCATGATGCAGTAGGGTTTGCCATCGCCCTGCGGGGCGAAATAGCCGGCTTTTTCCCAGTGCTGGTACCAGCGCCGTTCGATGGCGTCGGGTTGGTAGGTCTTGTCCATGAAAAGTCCCGGAGTCGCGATTGTCACAAGGCCCGGGATTATACCGAAGCAGCCGCCGAAATGCTGGCCGCCGGTGGATCAGGATTTGTTGCGCAGCAGTGCCAGCAGGCGGTTGCGCAGGTCGCGCTCTATCTTTGGCATCCACTCTGCCAGGGTTTCATCGACAAGTGCTCGCAGTGAGGCGTCATTCGGAGGCGTGGTCGGTCGGGTCGGTTCGATTTTCGGAACGGCAGGCGGCGGAGCCGCCGGCGTCCGCGGCAGGAAAGGATTGTCTCGTCCGGCCAGCATTTTCTTGAGCGGATCTTGATCCGAAGCCGGTTTTGCCGGTGCATCGAACAGAGATTTCTGGCCCCGGGCGCTCTCCCCGGCTGGGTCTGCAGGTTCAAGCAGCGGCACGTCATCATCCAGCAGTGATGATGGCAGAACATCCTGATGGCCATCTCCCAGCAATGAGTGAATAGAGCTCAGCTCATCAAGCAGGGCTTTGGGCGGGGCTTTGCCAGGAGGCTTGCGCTGGTCGGTCATGCCGGATACTCACTTCAGCCAAGAGGCACAGATACACAGGTTGCCGCGAATGCGTCCGGATTTCCACTGCTGGCAAATCTGGCCGGTCAGGACTGGCCGGCCAGATTCATCAGGTAGCGGGTTAGCAGCGGCACCGGTCGTCCGGTTGCTCCTTTCAGTTTGCCGGCACTGATCCAGGCGGTGCCGGCAATATCGAGGTGTGCCCACTTTACGCCTTTGGTGAACCGGGACAGGAAGCAGGCCGCCGTGACCGAGCCTGCCTTGGGCCCGCCGATGTTGGCCATATCCGCGAACGGGCTGTCCAGCTGTTCCTGATAATCGTCCCACAGCGGCATGGGCCAGCCGCGATCCGCTGTTTCATCGCCAGCATCCAGCAGCGCCTTGGCCAGCTCATGATCGTTGGCAAAGACGGCCTGAGCATGACTGCCCAGCGCCACCACGCAGGCCCCGGTCAGAGTGGCAATATCGATTATGGTATGCGGCTTGTGCTTCTGCTGTACCCAGGTCAAGGCGTCACACAGCACCAGACGCCCCTCGGCATCAGTATTAAGGATCTCGACGGTTTGCCCGGACAGGGTGGTGACGATATCGCCGGGGCGAGAGGCCCGTCCGTCAGGCATGTTTTCCGCAGCCGCGACCACCGCGACAAGGTGAATCGGCAGGCCCAGCTCGCAGACTGTTTTGACGCTGCCGAAGACGCTGGCAGCCCCGCCCATGTCATATTTCATTTCATCCATGGCGGCGCCGGGTTTCAGCGAAATGCCGCCGGTGTCAAAGGTAATGCCCTTGCCAACCAGCGCCACCGGCGCACCCTTGGCCCCTTTGTACTCCATGACAATGATCTGGCCTTCACGCTCGCTGCCACGGGCCACGGCGCAAAAAGCTCCCATGCCGAGCTTTTCTGCCTGCTGCTCCGAAATCACTGAGACTTTCAGCTGTGGATATTGCTTTGCCAGTGCCCGCGCCTGCTCGGTGAGGTAGGCGGGGTAGCAGAGATTTGGTGGCCGGTTGCCGAGATCACGGCACAGCGTGACGCCGGCAGCGATGGCTTCACCTTCGCGCACGGCTTGCTGCAGGGCAGCTTTGCTGCCGGCACCGATAAAGGTCATGCTGCGCAATGCGGTGGCCGGTGATGGCTTGCTCCGGCACTCGTCAAACTGGTAAAGCGCGTCAGCTGCGGCGCGGGTCCCTTCACGCACCTGCCAGATCAGGTCCTGATCACGCACCATATCCTCGTGCAGCTGCCAGGCGATGCTGCGGCTACCGGTGGTTCTGAGCGTCTGAATTGCGCCACCCACCAGCTTGAGAAAGGCGCCACCGGACAGCGGCAGGTCGCCACTGCCAAGCATCAGCAGTCGCTTGGCCGGCAATCCGGCGGGGTGGTGTATCAGCAGTGTCTGACCACGTTTGCCATTGAAGTCACCATCCGTGATCAACTGGCGAATCTGGCTGACAGCCTCTGCCGGCAGGTCGGCAGGCAGCAGGCTGGCTTTGTCATCCAGCGGCAGAATCAGGCAATCGGTTTTCAGGGCAGATGCGTTCTTGCCGCTGACGGCGTACTCCATGGGAACTCCTGGGTTACAATGCCCGGCACTGAGACAGGGGCGGGACAGGTTTTGATTCTTTACCGGTATATCAATCGGCAGTTACTGACGACCACTATCGTGGTGACCATCGTGCTGATGATGGTGCTGGTCAGCGGCCGCTTTATCAAGTACCTCGCCAGTGCTGCTACCGGAGAAATTGCAGCGGACGTACTGTTTCTGGTGATGCTCTACCGGTTGCCGGAGTTTCTCCAGCTGATTCTGCCGTTGAGTGTATTTATCGCCGTGCTGCTGGTGTTGGGGCGCATGTACTCGGACAGTGAAATGGCGGTGCTGCGCTCAGGCGGGGTCGGTCAAGGCGGGATTCTTCGGGGTATGGCTGTGCCGGTGGCGGTGACCACTTTTCTGGTGGGTCTGTTTGGTTTGTATGTCACTCCCTACGGCGAAACGGAAGTGGCGCGGTTATTCGAGGAGCAGCGCGGCCGATCGGTTCTGGAACTGTTAACGCCAGGGCGCTTCCATTCCCGTGGCGACAAGTCTGGTACCAGAACGGCCTATGCCGAGTCTCTGAACCGGGAAGAAGAGGCGCTGGAGAATATCTTTATCTCCGATTTTCGCTACGCCGGCGAGGATGGCCCGGGCATGCTGGTGACGGTATTGGCCGGCCGTGGCCGGATTGTTGATCGCGACGGCATCACCTATTTGCATCTGGAACAAGGCCATCAATACCAAGGGGCGCCGGGCGACCCGGATTATCGCCGGGTCGAATTTCAGGAAGCTATGGTCAAGCTTGGCGAGGAACGTTCGGTGCCGCGCCCGCCTAAAGTTCGCAGCTTGCCAACCATGGAACTGATGACGATGCAGGGCGCCGATGTCCGTGCGGAACTGCAGTGGCGCCTGTCGCTGGTGTTGCTGGTGCCGATAATGTTGATCGCTGCTGTGCCGCTGGCCAGAGTCAATCCCAGGCAGGGCCGTTTTAACAGATTGTTCCCGGCGCTTCTGACCTATCTGTTTTATGTTGGTCTGTTGTTGGTAATGAGGAGCAAAATTTCAAAAACTTCACTCGATGCGTTGGACTGGCATCACAGTATGGTGTGGATACATCTGGTGGTGCTGTTACTGGTTGTGCTGCTACTGAACGAGCATCGTCTGGTCCTCATGCTCACCGATTGGCGTCGTCGGAGGGCCGCATGACCTTGTTACGCCAATATCTCTGGCGGGCGGTGATGATCCCGACTCTGCTGATGCTGGCGCTGCTGATGTTGCTGGATGGCTTGTTCAGCTTTGTCTACGAGCTGGAGTCGCTACGTAATGATTATCAGGTGCTGCAGGCTCTGCAGTTTGTCCTGACCACCCTGCCTCGACGTATCTCCGATTTTTTGCCGCTGGCGATCTTGCTTGGTGCATTGGTGGGGCTGGGCCTGCTGGCCAACAGTGGCGAGCTGACAGTCATGCGTGCCGCGGGTGTATCGGCTGTCCGTATCACCTGGATGGTGCTCAGGCCGACGCTGCTGCTGCTGTTTGCCGGGCTGTTGATTTCCGAGTATGTGGTCCCCCATGCCGAACAGATCGCTCGCAGTAATCGTTCGCTGCAGGAAAGCGGTGGCGAGGCTCTATCCAGCCTTTCCGGTCTTTGGCACAGGGAGGGAGACGAGTTTATTCATATCAGTGCGGTGGAGCCCAATGGTGTTCTGCACGGTATCACCCGTTATCGGATCAATCAGGATCAGGAGCTGGTGGAAACCCGCTTCATTGGTCGGGCGATCTACCAGAATAATGAATGGTCGCTGGAGGATGTCCGTGGCAGCCGGCTGCAGGACACACAGGTCGAAACCTGGCGAGAAGAGTCCGGACGGTGGCAGATCGGCCTGACGCCAGAGGTGTTGTCGGTGATTATTCTCAAGCCCGAGCATCTGGCACTAAGCAAGCTGTTTGATTATGCCAACTACCTCAGTCAGCAGGGGATCAACGCCGGGGAGTACCTGTTGGCATTCTGGCAGAAACTGGCACAGCCTCTGGCAACACTCGGCATGGTGGTGATTGCGGTGACGTTTATCTTCGGCCCGTTGCGGCAGGTCAGTATGGGGCTGCGATTGACGGCCGGCATTGGTGCCGGATTGCTGTTTCATTACGGCCAGCAGTTCTTTGGACACATGAGTCTGGTGTTTGATGTGTCGCCGATGTGGGCGGCGCTTGCCCCGGCGGCAATTTGTCTGCTGGCGGGTGTGGTGCTGTTGCAAAGGGTGCGCTAAGGTTATTGCGTTGATGTTGTCGGCATCAACGCTCCCGGAGCTGGCCGGGCCGGCTCATGCCAGGGAAGAAGACTAATAACCCGCGGGGGATGTGTGGCGGACTGGCATTACTGCGCGCTGACTGATCAAGGTGTAAAGCGCAAGCATAACGAAGATGCGGTGGTTGCCGTGCCGGACATTGCCCTGTGGGCGGTGGCCGATGGCATGGGCGGCCATGAGGCCGGAGACGTTGCCAGCAAAATGGTTGTGGATGCCCTGGCATCAGTGCAGCGACCTGACAACTTCAGTCTGTTTATCGATGCGGTGGAAGATGCCCTGACCACGGTAAACCAGAGCATGCGCGACCATGCCGGGCGGGAGTACGCCGGCAGGACCATGGGGTCCACGGTCGTCTCAATGCTCGGCGCTGATGGCTATGGTGCCTGTGTCTGGGCCGGTGATTCCCGCCTCTATCGCTTGCGTGACGGTGATCTTGAAACCTTGTCCCGTGACCACAGTCAGGTTCAGCGTCTGGTTGATGCCGGTGTGCTCAGTGAGGCCGAGGCCGACTCGCATCCCAATTCCAACGTGATCACCCGCGCCGTCGGTGGCGCTGCCGCTCTGGTGGTGGATGTGGTGATGTTTGATGTCCGCCCGGGAGACCGCTATCTGCTTTGTAGTGACGGTCTTCATAACGAGCTGTCAAAAGAGGCTATTGCAGCGACTCTGGCGCAGGGGCCGGTTTCAGATTCCGCTCAGTCACTGATTGATCAAGCCATACAAAATGGTGCGCGCGATAACGTGTCGGTGATTGTCATCGAGGCGGGGGGCGCATGAAGAACGCTACCGGCGAAAAATTGAATCAGGATTTGCTGGCGTTGACGGAGTCTTTTGCCAACGCAGCGATTGGGCCGGCCGAGTTCCGCCGCCGGCGTCGTGAACTTATTTGTGCGTGGACTGGCCAGCCGGTGCCGGAGCTGGATGTTTCGGCGCCCAGTGAGGACGATACCCATCCGGGGATGAAGCCCATTACCGATAAGGATGTGCGGGATGCGGGGCGTGCTGCTGATCCAGCTACAGCACCGTCGGAGTCGCCAGGCAAACCGACTCGCTGGGGCCTGTGGGTGACCGTGCTGTTGCTGCTGTTTGCATTCAGTGGAGCGGGCGCGCTGATCTGGTTTGTGCTACGCCGGTCGGCCTGAACCGGACAGAGCGTTACGACACAGCCTGGCCGGAAAGTTGTACGACCTTGTCATTCAGTTTCTTGATCTGTTTTGCCATGTCCGTCATCAGGCCGTGAATCATGGTCGGGTTGCTCCGGATCAGGGTCTTGAACTGGTCTTTCGGTACCTTGACCACAGAGCAGCGAGTGCGCGCACGCACCGTCGCCGAGCGCGGTGAATGTGTCAGTACCGCCAGCGCACCCAGTACCTCCCCTTCACTGACTTCGCCTACCACAACATGGTCGACGATGACGTCGGCGGAGCCCTCAAACAGGCTGAAGACATAATCCGCGCGGTCACCCTGCTCGATGATGAGGTCACCGGGTTGGTAATAGGCAAAGCCCGGCGTGGTCTGGGTTTCAGCATCTGACTGAGAGGCCAGCAATCGCATCACAATGGATTGCTGGGTCATCAGCATGCGGGTCCACATTCTTGCGCTTTCAGCGTCGGAGAGCGCAGCTCTTACCAGTGTCAGGGTGTCATAGCACTGCAGCATGACCGGTGCTTCGGTTGAGTAAGCAAGGGTGTCTGAGGCATCAGGGGCAGCGTCGGGCAGGATCAGGTCGCCTTCATCCCAGGTGAACAGCCGCCGGCCCATGGATTTGACGCCGACCATGCCGGTTTTTACCAGATAGGTCTTGCCGGCAATCATGCCGGCGCTGAGCAGGTTGTCGCTGGCCTTCAGGGATACCGGCTCCGAAGGTAATGCCAGACGGTTAAGCAGTTCATCCACCTGCCGTTTGTACTGGCGCATCAATGCAGAGAAACCCGGGGTCGGTTCGGCGAGCGATATCATCAGCTATCAGGCTCCGTAGCGGGAGAGTGCCGGAGAGTATGACCGAAATACCGAAACCGGGACAGACGACCAGGTCGCGTTCCGGGGTTGGTGCGGGAGTAGCAGATCACATTCTGCAGTGCAGGTATTGGCTAGCGTGGCCGGAAGGCCGGCGGGCGCTTCTCGAAGTTGGCGCGCATGGCTTCACGCTGGTTGCTGCCCAGCAATAATGCCAATTGCAGCCGCCGCTCACGGGCCAGTGCGCGACGCTCGCTGCTTTGCCTGGTGCTGCGGAACAGCCGTTTGGCGGCGCTCACGGCATGGGGCGATCGCTGGGAAATCTCTGCTGCCAATGTTTCCGCTGCCTGCATCGGGTCGGCGCTGACCAGGCTGATCAGGCCGAGTGCTCTACCCTCAGTGGCGTCGAACTTTCGGCCGGTCATGGTCAGCTCCATGGCGACATCGGCGGCCACCAGTTCGCGCAGGGTGACCGAGGCACTCATATCCGGAATCAGGCCCCACTTTATCTCCATGATTGAGAACTGGCAGTCCGGGGAGCTGAAACGGAAATCGCAGGCCAGCGCCAGCTGCATGCCACCGCCGAAACAGTAGCCGTGGGTCACCGCAATCACCGGTACTGGAAGATCGCGCCAGACCATACACATACGCTGGAATACGTTGTCCTTGCGCAGCCAGGGAAGAAAAGCACGGAGAATCCCCGCCGGTTTGCGCATCACCGTGGCGAAGTCGAGGCCGGCGCAGAACGCCTTGCCGTCGCCGCGCAGAATCACGGCGCGCACATTCCGCTGGCGACGAATCAGCTTTGCTGCATCAATCAGGGCATACATCATGTCCAGATCAAGGCCGTTATATTTCTCTTCACGGCTGAGGCTGACAATCGCCAAATGCTGACGAAATTCCACCGTAACCCGATTGCGCAGCGTTTCCATGATCATGCTCCCGCTGTTCAGCCTTCCAGTGCCTTTTGCAGCAGCTCATTGAGCTGCTGCGGATTGGCTTTGCCCTGTGAGGCCTTCATTGCCTGGCCGACGAAGAAGCCAAACATCTTCTTGCGCTTGCCCTCATCGGCGGCGCGATAGGCTTCCGCCTGAGCAGCATTATCGGCGATGATCTGGTCGACCATTTTCTGCAAGGCGCCGCTATCCGAAACCTGCTTCAGGCCGCGCGCTTCAATAATCTGATCCGGGCTGCCTTCGCCGTTCCAGCAAGCCTCGAATACCTGCTTGGCAATTTTGGAACTGATAGTGTTGTCCTTCAGTCTGGCGATCAACTCGGCCAGATGGCCAGCAGACACCGGGCAGACGGCAATGGCCTTTTCCTCGGCATTAAGCTTCGCAGCCAGCTCACCCATGATCCAGTTGGCAGCCAGTTTGGCGTCGCCGCCCAGCTTGACCACGGCTTCAAAATAATCGCTGGTGGCAAGATCGGATGACAGTATGCGGGCATCGTAATCGGATAGGCCGAGCTGCTCGACAAAGCGAACGAGACGCTGTGCCGGCAGTTCCGGCAGGCTGTTTTTCAGCTCGACAATCTGTTCTTCGCTGAGCATGACCGGTAACAGATCCGGGCACGGGAAGTAGCGATAGTCGTTGGCGTCTTCCTTGCTGCGCATGGCCCGGGAGACGCCGGTGTCGCCATTGAACAGACGGGTCTCCTGGGTGATGCTGCCGCCGTCTTCAAGAATATCAATCTGCCGTTCGACTTCCTTCCTGATCGCCATTTCCATAAAGCGAAATGAATTCAGGTTCTTGGTTTCGGTGCGGGTGCCAAGCTTTTCCTCGCCTCTGCGACGGACCGAGACGTTAACGTCAAAACGTAGCGAGCCCTGTGACATGTCGCCGTCACAGACGCCAATGGCTGTCACCAGACTGTGCAGGGCGCGGGCAAACGCTACTGCTTCTTCGGCGCTGCGCATGTCCGGTTCGGTGACCACCTCGATCAATGGCGTGCCGGCGCGATTGAGATCAATCCCGGTCATGCCGTGAAAATCTTCATGCAGTGATTTGCCGGCGTCTTCTTCGAGATGGGCGTGATGAATGCGCACGGTCTTGCGGCTGCCATCATCCAGTACTACTTCCATGCTGCCAGCACCGACAATCGGCTCAGCCAGCTGGGTGGTCTGGTAGCCCTTGGGCAGATCCGGGTAGAAGTAATTCTTGCGCTCGAACACCGAGCGGCGGTTGATTTCAGCCCCCACGGCGAGGCCAAATTTCACCGCCATATTTACCGCTTCGCGGTTCAGTACCGGCAGCGTCCCGGGCAGGGCGAGGTCGACCAGCGATGCGTGGCTGTTTGGCTCGGCACCAAAGGCAGTGCTGGCGGCGGAGAAAATCTTGGTTCTGGTGGCCAGCTGAACATGAATTTCCAGGCCAATTACGGTTTCCCAGGCGCTCATTGCTCACCTCCGAAGGCCGGGGCCTGACGGTGCCAGTCGGTGGCCTGCTGATAACGATGGGCTACGTTCAGGATCTGCCCTTCCCGGAAATAATTGCCAACCAGCTGCACGCCAGCGGGCAAACCGTCGATCATGCCGGCCGGCATTGACAGGGCCGGCAGGCCAGCCAGGTTCACGGCGATGGTGAACACGTCAGCCATATACATGGTGACCGGGTCATCCTTTTTTGCGCCCAGCGGGAAAGCCACTTCCGGAGAGGTCGGGCCAAGAATGACATCGGCTTTTTCAAAGGCACGAGCAAAGTCATCGCTGATCAATCGGCGTACCTTCTGTGCGCGCAGGTAGTAGGCATCATAATAGCCGTGCGACAGCGCATAGGTGCCAACCAGAATGCGGCGTTGTACTTCATCGCCAAAGCCCTCACTGCGAGAGCGCTTGTAGAGATCCATCAGATCGACCGGGTTCTGACAGCGATAGCCATAACGAACACCGTCAAAACGCGACAGGTTTGAGGATGCCTCCGCCGGAGCAATCACGTAATAGGCCGGCACCGAAAGTTTTACGCTTGGTAACGATACGCTCACGACCCTGGCGCCCTGACGCTCCAGTTCTCGTGCGGTTTCTCTGGTCAGCTCGGCAATGCGACCATCCAGCGATGCCGGGAAAAATTCCTCCGGTAAGCCGATGGTAAGGCCAGCCAGTGGCTTATCGAGATCGGCCAGATAATTATCCGCCGGGCGATTCAGACTGGTGGAATCCTTATCGTCATGACCGACCATGGATTGCAGAAGCAGTGCACAGTCGGCAGCGCTTTGTGCCATCGGGCCGGCCTGATCAAGGCTTGAAGCAAACGCGATCATGCCCCAGCGCGATACCGTGCCGTAGGTTGGCTTTAGTCCGGTAATGCCCGTCAATGCCGCCGGTTGCCGGATCGAGCCGCCGGTATCAGTGCCGGTGGCGGCCGGAGCCAGTCGTGCTGCCACGGCAGCGGCAGAGCCGCCGGACGAACCGCCCGGCACGCGGGATAAATCCCACGGATTTTTTACCGGACCATAGAAACTGGTTTCATTTGACGAGCCCATCGCGAACTCATCCATATTGGTTTTGCCGAGCATGACGGCGCCTGCGGCGCGCATTTTTTCCACCACGGTGGCGTCATAGGGCGAAATAAAATTATCCAGCATCCGCGAGCCGCAAGAAGTGCGAACGCCATTGGTGCAGAAAATATCTTTATGGGCAATCGGCAAACCATTCAGCAAGCCGGCCTTGCCCTCGCTGCGCAGCGCATCAGCAGCGTCGGCTTCGTTACGGGCCTGATCGGCGGTCACGGTGACAAAGCTGTTCAGGTCGCCATCAAGGCGCTCAATCCGGGCCAGGAAATAATCGGCCAGCTCGCGCGCGGATACTTCGCCACGCTCGAGCAGGGCCTTGAGTTCGGTCAGGGTATGGTGATGCAGGTTCATTCGATCACCCGGGGAACCAGAAAGCAGCTTCCTTCGCTGGCTGCCGCCAGCGGCAATACCCGATCGCGAAGATCCGCCGGCTCGGCGACGTCGGCGCGAAGAGGCTGACTGACATCCAGCGGGTGGGCCAGCGGTGCGATCTGGTCAACATTGGCGTTGGCCAGCTCATCGACCATATTGAGAATGTCGCTGAGGCGGCCGGCGAGGGCCGGGCCCTGCTCGCTGCTGACATGCAGGCGGGCCAGATGGGCCACCTTCATTACGGTGTCCTGGTCGATTGCCATCGGAAGGTCTCCGGCAGGGTCGGGAAAGGCGGCAAAACTACCATATCTGTGATCTGGCCGGCACCCC
>JBFHPX010000050.1:0-11725 GCA_041592575.1 Alcanivoracaceae bacterium | reverse complement strand
GTGCTGATGGAGCTGGATGCCGGTCAACTGGCTCCGGTGCGGGCAGAACGATTCCCGCTGGCGGCCGACTGGTATCTGGTCACCCGGCGGATGCGACCACTGCCACCTGCTGCCAGGGCTTTCCGGGCTTTTCTCAATGAGGCCATGCCTGACCTGCAATTACAGATCAATGAGCACGAACGGCCCTTCCAGTAACGTGGCGGGCGGGTACAATCCGGCCTTCCGCAGTAACGAGGTGCCGTCGATGCGCCAGGTTGTTCGTGAATTGCTTGATATCCTCCAGCTCGAACCGCTCGAGCAGAATCTGTTCCGCGGTCAGACCCGGGCCACCGGGCAGCGCAGCATCTTTGGTGGTCTGGTGGCTGGCCAGGCGTTGATGGCGGCATCGCGTACCGTGCCGGCGGATCGGCCGGTGCATTCGCTGCATGCCTATTTCCTCCGTCCCGGTGATTTCAGCTTGCCGATTATCTATGAGGTCGACCGGATCCGTGACGGTGCCAGTTTTACCACCCGTCGGGTCAATGCCGTCCAGCATGGCAAGGCGATCTTCTCGCTGGCGGCCAGCTTTGCGGTGGACGAGGAGGGCGTCGAGCACCAGTCGGCCATGCCGGACGTGCCGATGCCGGCGGATCTGGAGAACGACGAAAACATCCGCAAGCAGGTCGCTGCGAACATACCCGAGCCGTTTCGCAGTGCTTTTCTGCAGGAGCGGCCGGTGGAGTTCCGGCCAGTCAAGCCGCGTAATCCGTTCGATATCACCCCGCAAAGTCCGGAGCGGATGTCCTGGTTCCGGATTCCGGAGCCGTTGGACGTGGATCAGGCCACCCAGCGGGTGTTGCTGACCTTTTGTTCGGATTTCAGCCTGATGGGTACCGCTATGCTGCCCCATGGCATGCATTTCTTTCAGCCGCAGCTGCAGGCGGCGAGCATTGACCACGCCATGTGGTTTCACAAGCCGGTCCGGGCTGACCAGTGGTTGTTGTACTGCACCGACAGCCCCCGCGCTGCCGGCGCCCGCGGCATTAATCGCGGCCTGATCTACGCCGAGGATGGCAGCCTGGTGGCCAGTGTCGCCCAGGAAGGATTGATGCGCTTGCGACCGGGCGAAATGCAGGCCTGAACAGGTAGCCGTGGGGCGCCCTTGCCGCTAGAATGCGCGCCCCGAACCCCCACCTTGAGAGGCCGCCCGTGAACAAGCTGGAAGACCACTTCGGACGCTGGAAAAACCGTGAGGAAATCGCCGAGACGATGATCCCGATGATCGGTCGTCTGCATCGCGAAAAGAACGTCACCATCACGGTCTACAGCCGCTCGCTGCAGAACCAGTCTGTAATCCAGATTCTCAAGGCACACCGCTTCGTCAAGCAGATCGAGGACGCCGAGCTGTCGGTGGTAGAGACCTTCCCGGTGCTGCAGGAAGTGATGAAGCTGGACATCGGCTCCTGCCGTATTGATATCGGCAAGGTTGCGGTGAACTACAAGAAGGACAACCGTGGCCAGAGCATTGAGGAGTTCACCCGTCAGGAGCTGAACGCCATAGTTGGTCAGAATGTGGAGCTGCCGGAACCCACTGACGTGGTGCTGTACGGTTTCGGCCGGATCGGCCGGATTCTCGCCCGTCTGCTGATCGAGAAGGTCGGTGCCGGCAAAGGCCTGCGTCTCAAGGCGATTGTGGTCCGCGAGTCGGGCAAGGGTGACTTGCAGAAGCGTGCCAGCCTGCTGCGCCGTGATTCGGTCCATGGTCCGTTCGCCGGCACCATTGCGGTCGATGAAGAAGACAGCGCCATCATTGCCAATGGCAACTATATCAAGGTGATCTACTCGAGTGACCCGACCAAGGTGGATTACTCCCAGTACGGGATCAGGAACGCCATTCTGGTAGACAATACCGGCAAGTGGCGAGACCGTGATGGCCTGTCCCAGCACCTTAATTGCCCGGGTATCAGCCGGGTGATGCTGACCGCGCCGGGCAAGGGTGATATCAAGAATATCGTTCACGGTGTGAATAACGACATTATTACCGCCGATGACCAGATCATTTCCGCAGCCAGCTGCACCACTAACGCCATTGTCCCGCCGCTGAAAGCGCTGAGCGACAAGTTCGGGATCGTTCACGGTCACGTTGAAACCGTGCACTCCTACACCAACGACCAGAACCTGCTGGATAACTTCCACAAGGGCAATCGTCGTGGTCGTGCCGCGCCGCTGAACATGGTTATCACCGAGACCGGCGCCGCCACCGCGGCGGAGAAAGCATTGCCTTCGCTGGCCGGCAAGCTGACCGGTAACTCGATCCGGGTGCCGACCCCGAATGTGTCACTGGCGATACTCAACCTGACCCTTGAGAAGGAAACCAATCTGGAGGAGCTGAACAGCTACCTGCGCTGGGTATCCCTTCACTCGCCGTTGCAGCGTCAGATTGATTATGTGAAGTCACCGGACGCGGTATCCACTGACTTCGTTGGTGCGCGCCACGCCTCGGTGATCGATGCCGAAGCAACCATCGTCAACGGTAACCACTGCGTACTGTATGTCTGGTACGACAACGAGTTTGGTTACAGCTGTCAGGTTGTGCGGATCCTCCAGCAGATATCGGGAGTGGAGTATCCCTCCTTCCCGAAGGAGTAATGCTGTTTGGAAGGCCCGCGGACGCGGGCCTTCTGTTTTCTGCTGCCGCGTGACGTGAAGGTCGGAAAACAGGCACGCCAGTACGCCGTTTGGCTGGCAACGGTGCGGGGGTGTCCCTATAATGGCGCCCGCCGCGACCCGGTCAGACCGGCGGTTACGTGGCTGTTTTTCAGGAAATTGTCAGGAATAGGGCTTTTCCAGCGCTGCTTCACCGGTTCGGGCATCAGCCCGAACGTGATCCCGGAACCATTAAATTGGGCAAGAAGCTATGATCAAAATCAGGCGGGGACTTGATCTTCCCATCAGCGGGGCACCGCGTCAGGCCATTACTGATGGTGCTGCTGTCGGTACCGTGGCCGTTCTCGGCCCGGATTACCCAGGAATGAAGCCGACCATGGCCGTGCAGGAAGGCGACCAGGTTGAAAAGGGCCAGCTGCTGTTCACCGACAAGAAGTGTGAGGGCGTCAATTACACAGCGCCGGCGGCGGGCACCATCAAGGCAATCCATCGCGGCGCCAAGCGTGTGCTGCTGTCGGTGGAAATCGAAGTGGCGAAAAGCGAGAAGGCGGTCAGTTTCGGTGCCCACGAGCGCGCTGCGCTGGCTGAGCTGTCCCGTGATCTTGTCCAGGAGCAGCTGATTGCTTCCGGTCAGTGGACGGCGCTACGCACCCGGCCGTTCGGCAAGGTGCCGGTGCCGGGTTCTGTGCCCAATTCCATTTTTGTCACCGCCATGGACACCAACCCGCTGGCCGCTGATCCGGATGTGATCATTGCCGAGCAGCAGGAAGCCTTCCGTGACGGCCTCACGCTGCTGACACGGCTGACCGATGGCCCGGTGTGGGTTTGCCGCGCTCCGGCGTCAAAACTGCCATCGTTTGCCGGTGGCCAGATTCGTGAGGAAACCTTTGCCGGTCCACATCCGGCCGGTAATGCCGGGACCCATATTCATTTCCTTGATCCGGTCGGACCGAAAAAAACCGTCTGGGCGGTGCCATATCAGGAAGTCATCGCCATCGGCAAGCTGTTCACCAGCGGCGAGCTCTATACCGACCGCGTTGTCGCCTTGTCCGGTCCGCAGGTGAAAGAGCCACGCCTGCTGCGCACTCGCGTTGGTGCGTCGACGGATGATCTCACCGCCGGCCAGCTGGTAGACGGTGACAATCGCGTTGTCGCCGGCTCGCTGTTTAATGGTCACCACGCTCGCGGCGCCTTTGCTTTCCTTTCACGTCTGGCGCAACAGCTAACGGTATTGCGCGAGGGCCGTGAGCGGGAACTGTTCGGTTACCTGTCGCCAGGCATTAACCGTCACTCGGTGTTGAACATCTATCTGTCAAAACTGATGCCAGGCAAGAAGCTCGCCATGACCACCACCACCAATGGTAGTGAGCGCGCCATGGTGCCGGTGGGAAGCTATGAGGCAGTGATGCCGCTCGACATCCTGCCGACTCAGCTGCTGCGTGCGCTGATCGTTGGTGATACTGACACTGCCCGGGGCCTGGGTGCGCTGGAGTTGGTCGAAGAGGATCTGGCGCTGTGTACTTACGTCTGTGTCGGGAAGTATGAATATGGCCCGATTCTGCGGGATAACCTGAGCCGCATCGAGCTGGAGGGCTGACATGAGTCTGAGACAGTTTCTCGACAATAAGGTAGCGCCGCATTTCCATGAAGGTGGAAAGCTGCAGAAGTACTACGTTTTCTACGAGATGTTCGACACCATGCTGTACAGCCCGTCTTCGGTGACGAGCTCTGCGGCGCACGTGCGCGACGGCATCGACCTCAAGCGGGTGATGATGACGGTCTGGTTTGCAGCACTTCCGGCATTGTTGTTCGGCATGTTCAATGTCGGCTACCAGGCCAACATGCAAATCAGCGAGTTCGGCTATCAGCCCATCGAAGGCTGGCGTACTGCGATTGTTGCAGCGCTGACCGGTTTCGATCATGGCAACCTGTTCGCCAACTTGCTGCATGGTGCGGTTTACTACATCCCGATCATGGTTGTGGTTTATCTTGGTGGCTTTATCTGGGAAGGCCTGTTTGCCTGGAAACGCGGTCATGAGGTTAATGAGGGCTTCTTCGTTACCGGCATTCTGTTCACCCTGATTCTGCCGCCAGCGATTCCTCTCTGGCAGGTGTTCCTGGGTATTTCCTTCGGTGTTGTCGTTGGTAAGGAAGTGTTTGGCGGTACTGGCAAGAACTTCCTGAACCCGGCGCTGGTTGGTCGTGCGTTCCTTTACTTTGCGTATCCGGCACAGATGTCCGGTGATGCGGTATGGACTGCAGTGGACAATTTCTCCGGCGCCACCGCGCTGTCACTGGCCGCAGAAGGCAAGCTCGATTACAGCGCCGGCCTGAACGGTGTCGCTTACTCGAATGGTATGGTGGACCTGACCTGGATGCAGACAGCACTGGGTGGCATTCAGGGCTCGATCGGTGAAACCTCGACGCTGGCGATTGCCATCGGTGCGGCTGTTCTGCTGCTGACCAAGATCGCCAGCTGGCGCATCATGCTTGGTGTGTTTCTTGGCATGGTCGCCATGTCTACAGTGTTCAATGCACTCGGCAGTAGCTCGAATGCGATGTTCGCCATGCCCTGGTACTGGCACCTGACCATCGGTGGTTTTGCTTTCGGCATGGTGTTCATGGCGACTGACCCGGTGTCGGCGGCGATGACCAATACCGGCAAGCTGGTATTCGGCGCACTGATTGGCGTGATGACAGTGTTGATCCGGGTCGTCAATCCGGCGTTCCCGGAAGGCATCATGCTGGCAATTCTGTTCTCCAATCTGTGCGCGCCGATGATTGATTACTTTGTCGTCAAGGCGAACATGAATCGTCGTCTGCGTCGTACCGGAGGGCTTGCCTGATGGCCATCAATAAGGATTCTGTCAGCGGTACCCTGATTGTTGCAGTGCTGGTCTGCCTGATCTGTGGTGTGTTCGTTGCGGCGGCGGCGGTAGGTCTGCGTCCGGTTCAGGAGCAGAATCGCGTCCTCGACAAGCGCCTGAACATTCTCCAGGCCGCAGGTTTGTATGAAACGGGCATGGATGTCGAGGCGGCTTTTGAGCGTATCGAGCGCCGCTTTGTTGATCTGGAAAGCGGCGAGTACGTCGAGATGCCGGATAGCTATGACCAACGCAAGGCGGCGAAAAATCCGAATGCCAGCACGGCACTGACAGGGGGCGAAGACATCGCTTCTATCCGTCGTCGTCCAGACGTAGCCGAAGTCTATCTGTCGGTTGATGATGCCGGCGATGTGCAGGTCATCATCCTGCCAATCAGTGGTTATGGTTTGTGGTCGACGCTGCATGGCTTTGTTGCCCTGCAGGCGGACGTCAACACGGTGGCCGGCCTTGGCTTCTATGAGCATGCCGAAACTCCGGGGCTGGGCGGCGAAGTGGATAACCCGCGCTGGAAAGGTCAGTGGCCGGGCAAACAGCTGTTTAATGACAGCGGTGAGCTGGCGATTGAGGTCATCAAGGGCACCGTCGATACCAGCAGTGACAAGGCTGTGCATCAGGTTGATGGTCTGGCCGGCGCTACGCTGACCACCAAGGGCGTGGATAACCTGATCCAGTTCTGGCTCGGCGAAAATGGATTCGGTCCGTATCTGGCCCGTCTGCGTGCTGATGCTGCGGAACCGGCAGTGCAGGGCGCGGATGATTCCGTCACCCTTTCGGCAGTGAACTGAGGAGAACGACGATGGCAGAAGTAGCCAAGGCAAAAGACCTGTTGTTCAAGCCGATCATCGAGAACAACCCGATCGCCCTGCAGATTATCGGTATCTGTTCAGCGCTGGCGGTGACCAGCAACATGAAGACCACGGTGGCCATGTGTGTTGCGTTGACACTGGTGACCATGTTCTCGAATTTCTTCGTCAGTCTGATTCGCAATCAGATCCCGGGCAGCATCCGGATTATCGTGCAGATGACTATTATCGCCTCATTGGTAATCGTGGTGGACCAGTTTCTGCGCGCCTACGCCTACGACATCAGCAAGCAGATGTCGGTGTTCGTTGGTCTGATTATTACCAACTGCATCGTGATGGGCCGGGCCGAAGCCTTTGCCATGAAGAATCCGCCGATTCCGTCGGCACTGGATGGTTTCGGTAATGGTCTCGGTTACAGCTTTATCTTGCTGATTCTGGGCTTCAGCCGTGAGCTGATCGGGTCGGGCAGCCTGTTCGGTGTCACCATTCTCGAAAAGATCACTGATGGTGGCTGGTATATCCCCAACGGCATGATGCTGCTGCCGCCGAGTGCCTTCTTTCTGATTGGCTTTATTATCTGGGTCATTCGTGCGGTCAAGAAGGATCAGGTTGAGCAGGACCAGTTCCGAATCACCGCCAACTCGCGCGTCAGCGACGCATTCTGACGGAGAGCGAATATGTTTGAACATTATCTGAGTTTGATGATCCGCGCCGTGTTCGTCGAGAACATGGCGTTGGCGTTCTTCCTCGGCATGTGCACTTTTATTGCCATCTCGAAGAAGATCGAGACATCCCTTGGTCTGGGCATCGCGGTTATTGTGGTGATGTTGATCACGGTGCCGGTCAATAACCTGATCTTGCATAACCTGCTTGGCGAAGGTGCACTGGCCTGGACCGGTGTGCCTGCTCTGGAGAAGCTGGATCTGCGCTTCCTCGGTCTGCTCAGCTATATCGGCGTGATTGCGGCGATGGTGCAGATCCTTGAAATGGTCCTCGACAAGTATGTGCCGGCGCTCTACAACGCGCTCGGTATCTTCCTGCCGTTGATCACGGTGAACTGCGCCATCCTCGGTGCCTCCCTGTTCATGGTCGAGCGTGACTACAATTTCACCGAGTCGGTGGTATACGGTGCAGGTGCAGGCATTGGTTGGGCCCTGGCTATCGTGCTGCTGGCAGGTATTCGGGAAAAGCTCAAGTACAGCGATGTGCCCGATGGACTGAAGGGGCTGGGTATCACCTTCATCACCGTTGGCCTGATGTCCCTTGGCTTCATGTCATTCTCTGGCGTGCAGCTGTAACCGGGAGGAACAAGCACAATGTTTAACTTCGAGATTGCGTTTAGTGTCGGTATGTTTACGGCCATTGTGCTGGCGCTGGTCATCATAATTCTGGCGGCGCGCTCGCGGCTGGTCAGCACCGGCGCTGTACATATTGACGTCAACGGGGACGCCGAAAAGAGCATCACGGTGTCCGCCGGTGACAAGCTGCTGCAGACACTGGCGAACAAGGGTATTTTCCTGTCCTCTGCCTGTGGTGGTGGCGGCTCCTGCGCCCAGTGCAAATGCAAGGTGCTGGAGGGCGGCGGCGACATCCTGCCGACCGAAGAAGGCCATTTCAACAAGCGTGAGATCCGTGAGGGTTGGCGCCTGTCCTGTCAGGTATCGGTCAAGCAGGACATGAAGATTGAAGTGCCTGAAGAATTCTTTGGTGTGAAGCGGTGGGAGTGCGAGGTTATTTCCAACGACAACGTTGCCACCTTCATCAAGGAACTGGTGCTGAAATTGCCGGAAGGCGAGGTAGTGGATTTCCGTGCTGGCGGTTATGTCCAGCTGGAAGCGCCGCCGTATGAAATCGAGTTCAAGAACTTTGATATTCCCGCCGAATATCGCGGTGACTGGGAGCGCTTCAAGTTTTTTGACCTGAAGGCGAAGAACACCGAAACCGTGATCCGTGCCTACTCGATGGCCAACTATCCGGATGAGCGCGGTCTGCTCAAGTTCAACATCCGTATCGCCACGCCACCACCGGGCCAGCCGCATATCCAGCCGGGTCTGATGAGCTCGTTCGTGTTTAACCTGAAGCCGGGCGACAAGGTCACCGTATTCGGTCCATTTGGTGAGTTCTTTGCCAAGAAGACCGAGGCGGAGATGGTGTTTATCGGCGGTGGCGCCGGCATGGCTCCGATGCGCTCGCATATTTTTGACCAGCTCAAGCGTCTCGGTTCGAAGCGCAAGATCAGCTTCTGGTATGGCGCCCGCTCCATGCGCGAAGCCTTCTATGTTGAGGAGTACGATCAGCTGGCCGCCGAGAACCCGAACTTCGAGTGGCATCTGGCGTTGTCCGATCCGCAACCGGAAGATAACTGGACTGGTCTCAAGGGCTTTATCCATCAGGTGCTTTATGAGCAGTACCTGAAAGATCACCCGGCGCCGGAAGACTGCGAGTACTATATGTGTGGTCCGCCGATGATGAACGCGGCAGTGATCAAGATGCTGGAAGATCTGGGCGTCGAGCGTGAAAACATTCTGCTGGATGATTTCGGTGGCTGATCGTTTTGCTTCATTGCGGGCAGACCGAACCGCCCATCGCACAAAACAGGGCCCGAGGGCCCTGTTTGTCGTTTGTATGCTGTGGCTGCTGTCCGCCTGCGAGCAGCCCCGGCAGATTCATCTGTTGGGCGGCGAGACCATGGGTACGACCTGGTCGGTGAAGGTGGTGGATTTGCCTGCCGGCGTCACCCTGACCACTGTTCGCGAGGACATCGAGCTTCTGCTTGAGTCGATTAACCGGCAAATGAGCACCTACCGGCCGGATTCGGATGTTTCCCGGTTCAATCGGGCAGAGGCTGGTAGTTGGCAAGTGTTGCCTGCGGATTTCTGGCGGGTGATCCGCTATTCCCTGCAGCTGGCGGAGGATACCGATGGCGCCTTTGATCCCACGGTCGGGCCGCTGGTGAATTTGTGGGGGTTCGGTCCGGATGCGAAGCGGGATAAACCGCCGCGCTCGGCAGAGCTGGAGGCCGTCAGGGCAACGATAGGCTATCAGCGTCTGGCGTTGCGCGAGGCAGATCAGGCATTACTGCAGCCCGGCAGTGTCTATGTGGACCTTTCTGCCGTGGCAAAGGGCTATGCGGTCGACAAGATCGCAGATCTGCTGATCGGTCTTGGCGTGGAAAACCTGTTGGTAGAGATTGGCGGGGAGTTGCGCGCCCATGGTGCCAAGCCGGCCGGACAGCTCTGGAAGGTGGCAGTCGAGAAGCCGCTGCCCGGGGTCCGGGAAGTGGCGCACATCCTGGAAATGAAGGATATGGCTATTGCCACCTCCGGTGACTATCGCAACTATTTTCAGGTCGGCGAGAGGCGCTACTCCCATATTATTGATCCACGTAGCGGTTATCCGGTGAATCATCAGCTGGTCTCGGTGAGCGTATTGCACCCGCGGTGTGCCGAAGCGGACGCGCTGGCGACGGCACTGACGGTCATGGGGGCAGAGGAGGGTATGGTCTGGGCCGAAGCACGGCAACTTGCAGTGCTATTTATGGTCCAGTCTGGTAGTGAAGTGAAGGAATATCCCAGCAGCGCGTTCCGACGTCTGCTGGCTAAGGAGGCAGCGCCATGATTGAAACCATTATTGCCGCCATTGTCGTGATTGGTTTGCTGTTCGCAGCCATGGCGGTAGGGGTGATTTTTTCCAACAAACCCATCAAGGGCTCCTGCGGCGGTCTTAATGCCCTGGGCATGAAGGAAAGTTGCGAAATTTGTGGTGGTGAGCCGAGCAAATGTGATGAGGAAGTCAAAAAGACTTCTGGCAAGCCAGTGCCACAGGCGTACGATGCCAACAAGCGGACTTTCTGATCCGTATGTCTGATCCGGCGTCGTGACTGATACCGGCCCCTGCTAAGATCCATGCATCAGTCTGCGCAAGGAGCGGTGGTGTCCCTGTACAAGAAGAAGACAGGACTGATCCTGTCGGGCGGCGGCGCACGGGCGGCCTATCAGGTCGGTGTGCTGATGGCCATTGCAGATATGGTGCCGCGCGGCACCCGCAATCCTTTCCCGGTGATCTGCGGTACCTCGGCCGGCGCCATCAACGCGGCGGCGTTATCGGCCAACGCCCACAACTACCGTATGGCAGTGAAGGGCCTTGAGCGGGTCTGGTCAAATATCACCGCCGAGCAGGTCTATCGGACTGATCTGTATGCCTTTGTCCGCTCATTGTTACGCTGGGCCGTCAGTGGCGTGGTGTCCGGCAGTACTCCGGCCGCCAGCGCGCTGCTGGACAGCACCCCGCTGCACAAGCTGATCAATCTGGTCATTAACTTCGATCGTATCCAGCAGAGTCTCGATCAGGGCGATCTCGAGGCGCTGTCGATCAGTGCCACCAGTTACGCCAATGGCGAATCGATCGCTTTCTTTCAGGGCCGGGAGGGTCTGCAGCCATGGCAGCGGGCGCGCCGGATTGGTCGTCCAGCTCGGATCCAGGCTGAGCATCTGCTGGCGTCTTCGGCCATCCCGATTCTGTTTCCTGCCATTGCAGTGGACGGGCGTTACTACGGTGACGGCGCCGTGCGTCAGTTGGCGCCGGTCAGCCCGGCGCTGCATCTCGGCGCTGAACGGGTTCTGGTGATCGGCGTGTCCGGCAACACCAGCGCCGGGCATCAGCGTGAGCTCAGTGGCTATCCGTCTCTGGCTCAGGTGCTGGGTCATATTCTCAACAGTGTGTTCGTCGATACGCTGGAAGGGGACGTGGAGCGTCTTGAAAGAATTAACAAGACCATTCTGGCGATACCGGCCAGTGAGCGTGAGAAACATGGCGTGCAGCTGCGTGAAGTGGAAGTGCTGAAAATCTATCCGTCCCAGCCGATTGATGAAATCGCCGCCGGGCATATTCAGGAACTGCCGAAAACGCTGCGTTTCTTTCTGCGCGGATCAGGTGCGACCCGTTCACCGGGTGCTGCGGCAGTGAGTTATCTGTTGTTTGAACCGGGCTTTACCCGCAGCCTGATCTCTCTGGGGTTTCGCGATGCCAAGGAGCGGGAAGACGAAATCCGCGCATTTCTTGGTGTCTGACGTTGCCTTACAACCGCGAGACACGGCTGCGAAAGTGGCTAAGAAAGGCGGTTGGGAAATCGGTAATAATCGAGTCCACTCCCAGTGCGATCAGTCGCTCTGCTTCCTTCAGGTCATTCACCGTCCATACAGACACACCGAGATCATGCCGGCGTGCGTGATCCATGAGTGACTCCGTGACCAGGCCGAAATGGCTGATCAGCCAGTGGCAGTCAAGTGAAACACAGGTCTGGATCGGCTTTCGATGTCGGTACTGGCAGACATAGCCACGCCGGATTTCTGCGGCCTCACGACGCATCAGGCCAAGAAAGCGGGCATCGCT
>JBFHPX010000049.1:0-11871 GCA_041592575.1 Alcanivoracaceae bacterium | reverse complement strand
GACCGCCCGCCGGCGCGGCCGCACCACTGGTACGCAGGGTCGGATAGTTGTCCGCCGTGCCATGGCAATCCTTGCAGCCAATCTCGACAGCGTGACCTACCTCGCCGTAAAGGTGGCCATTGCCGTGGCTGTCCTGACTGAAGTGGCAATCGACACAGTGCATGCCGACATCGACATGAATCGAGGAAAGATGCACAGCTTTCCTGAATTTTTCCGGATCCTCGGCAGAGACCTGCTCGCCATCAGCATCAAGCAGATTGCCTTCGCGGTCACGCTTGAACACGGCGCGGAAGTTCCAGCCATGGCCATGGTAATCGGCAAACTGGGTGTCCTTCAGCTTCGGGTTCATCTCCCAGACTGAGGAAAGGAAATTCAGATCCCGCCATTTACCACGGGCCACCGCCCCTTCCGGGTTGCGATCATAGACGTCACGCATTTCTTCATCACTGGGATAATGCTGCTTCTCCGGCCACATAAACGGCGCATCGGCTTCGTAATCCCACATGGTGTAGCCGAGGTAGGTAGTCATGAACATGTTCGGCTGATGCATGTGACAGACCATGGACTGGCTGGTGGGAATGGCGCGGGTAAACTGATGCTGGATCGGATGACCCGGTTCATCCTTCGGAATCAGCGGGTCCTTGCTGGCGCTCTGCCCCCAGTGACCATGCCTGGCATAGGGCCCGCTGTGACGGGGATCGCGATCATTGCCATACACCACATGACAGGAGGCGCAGCCGGAGCTGCGGTAATCACCAGGCTGGTCGTTGGTGCCAAGGAACCACATCAGCGGATCATTGAGTCGGGTTTTGGTGATGTTGATCAGCGGTACCGCAATGCGCGCGCCGGTACCGGCACCGCGATTTGACTGCTTCACGTCGGGCCGGCCCGGCTCTTCCAGTCGCTGGAGCTGACCAAGTGAGTTGGGAATGCCGATTTCCGGGAACAAGCTGTTGATATTGCGGCCACCATCCTCAAACACCCGGAACACATCGGCGGGCTTGACGGTTTCCCAGGCCGGCAACGGCAACAACGTTTTCAGCGCGCCGAAACGATGGGTCATGTCTTCCGTCGGTACCATCAGCGGCGTGACCACTGCCGGCTGGCCATCGCGGGTATAGGCTTCGCCAAGCAGGTAGCGCTTGTACGGCAGAATACCGTTGTTATAAGACGCGCCGCCCCAAAGCATGGCGCCGGTGGCCATGATCGAACGCTCGGCGGCAAGAATCTGCGGCATATGACAGCTACCGCAGGCTTCGCGGACAATGCGGTAATCGGACGGATTAACGAAGCGGATATATTCCGGCGCTTCCTTGTTCAGCAGGGTGTAACTGATCGGCGGATTACTGCTGCGCGGCCAGCGCCACTTGTCGGCATAGTCCGGTAACACATGGGCCTGCTTCATCGCTTCGATAAAGGCTGGATCATCGCGATTGCTGTCAACCGGTTTCTGCACGCCGGCATTACCACCGTGGCAATCCGTGCAGCCGAGCACCACCGCCGGGTTGGTGTGCATGGTCTTGCTGTCAGAAGCGCTATGACAACTGCCACAGCCGCTGCTTTTACGCACCGCTTCGGCGGGCGACTGCCAGGCCGGAGCCGACGGTGCTGTCACCCGGTTTTGCTGTTTCAGCACCGGGCCTTCTGCTGCCTGAAGCATGACGGGCAGCAACCACAACATCAGTGCTGTCGCCCATGCCCGGCAGAAGTGAAGTCCGTGTCTCATAATGCCTCAGTACGTCAGTATCAGGTTACCGAGAATCGAATAGCGCGATCCCCGTTCGAACAGATCGTCAAAGCCTTCACCGGGCAGCAACTGCGCCACCGACAAACGGCCGACAATGTTCTGGATCGCCAGCGGTCGCCAGATAATGGCGGCAGAAATATCCCAGCCGATTTCCCGGTCGATATTGTCCTGCTGGCGTAGCACTTCAATCACTTCGGTGCGATCAAAGGCAAGATGGTTGGCATTGAAGCTGAGTCGGGCGGTCGGGGTCAGATCCAGGTCGACACCCACACCAAGCAGGCGCAGCCCCGGATTGGTGAAATTGGATTGGCCATGCTCTTTCGACGAGCGCAGGTTCGGCAACATGCCATTACGCGTCGACAGGGTTACCCCACCACCGGCAATAAAGGGAACACCCTGACGAATCCAGAAACTGGTATCGGCGCCGGCAATAATCGGGTTTTCAAACACCGCATCGAATCCGGTTTCGACCTTGTCGAACGGATTGCGATCACCGGAAGCATGCACGCCGGTGAGGCGCAGACGCACCCAGTCGAAATCCATGCCGGCTTCGAAAGCGGCAAAGCTGGCGCGCACCTCGGTGGTTTTGTCATTCATGACACCGGGAGTATTGCGACCACTGGCAGCATACAGCGAAGCAGTCAGATTCAAGCGACCAAGATGGCCATCACCGTTGTAGCCCATATAGGTGACGTCATAGCTGCGCGGCACTTCCCTGCCCAGTGATGCCGGGCGGGCAATAAAGCCGTTATCGTCGTAGAAGAAACTGTCTTCCCGGTTGCGATTATGCAACAGGCTGAGCTGGCTGATAAAACCGAGCTTGATAAAATCCTGCCAGTAAAGGTTGGCAACCAGAACGTCATCGTCACGGAAACGGGCAGCGACGTCATTCAGGCCGCTATTAGTGTCCTTCTCCAGACGCCGGAACCAGGCCAGGTTGTACTGGAAAATATTGTTGTCCCGGGTGCCAAACAGGCGCACGCCAAACGGGCTGTCCTGGAACAGGAAGCCGCGAAAATCGGCATTGAATGACTGAATGCCGACGCGAATGCTGTCGAAATCATAGCGCTCGGAGACGTTACGGATATGGTAATCGACAAACGCACCCTGAACTCCGACATGGCCATCATCCCGGGTGTCGCCATCACGCGGGTCGATATACAGCGCCCGCACCTCCTCCACTTCGGTGCGATTGAAGTTGAAAACCGGAATAAAACGGAACTCCCAATCCGGCGGCCGGAATACGGTATCGCCACGCAGCCAGACCAGTTCCAGCAACAGGTTCTGGTTGAAGGTTGCCTGCTCACCACTACCAAACACATCGATATCACCGCTGTCATCGGTAGTCTGGGGGCCTACCGGAGTGGGAATATCACGTAACTCCAGCACGCTATCGGATACCGCCGTCAACGAGAAAAACCATTCTCCCCATACCGGCTTGTCGCCTTTCAGGACATTACGCTGATACGGGTTCCAGAGACTGTGGTTGTAGCCCGGCAGGCTATCGACAATACGCCAGCGATCCGGCATCGCCTGCAACGGCTGATCCTGAAACAGCGGCGCGGCAGGAATGGCGTTGTCATCACAGCGCTGCTGCTGCGGCGCTTCGACCGGCTTTCCGGGCAGCCGGACCTGCGGCGACTGATCCTGTCCAGGACATTCTGCCCGTGCCAGTAATGGCAGCCACAACAACGTCAGAAGCGCGAGGCGATACATCATTTGCCTCCGCACGGTGTCTGTTCATTGCTGTCAAGGAACGGCGCCTGTGGGCACTGTACATAACGCAGCCGGGTACCGTTCGGTGTTAGCTGATCAGCGCGCATCATCACCGGCGCGTTGTTGATGCTGCCAAGCAGCTCGCCGGCCTGGTGCACGGACAGAAACGAAATCATGTCGTCCTGATCAATGCCGTCACCGGACACACCAATGGCACCCACCAGTGTGTTACCACGGTAGATCGGCACGCTGCCGGGAAAAATCTGGGTGCCGTTGGCCACCGGATCGACATTGCCGCCGGGCGTGGCGCGACTGATGGTGCTGCAACCCCGAGCGACATCCACCCCACTCAGGCCGGCCGCAAAAGCGGCATGGCCGATAATCTGGTTGTAAACCAGATCCAGCTGCAGGCCGGTGGAGAATGGGCTCCACTCCCCGTCCGGCTTCGACAACGGGCCCTGTGGTGCGCTGCGCAAGCCGTCCGGGAAATACGGTCGTGACAGATTGCCGCCGGCACGATCACTGAAAGCGTAGGCGCCATCGGCCAGCGCCAGGGGCAAGTCAAGGAAGCTGCGCAGCGCATCAACGTAGTCTCCGATATCGACACTGGTTGCCACCGTCGGTGCGCCAGCAACCAGTACCGGGCCGAGATAATCCGCCGTCGGCAGCGCCTGCAACTCGGCCGCCGCCTGCGTCCCTGAATAAAACGCAGCGGTCCGCGCCTTCTGCAACGAAACATCAATGCCGAACAGCGGTGCATCCCGGGTACGCACCAGCCCCAGCACCACACCATTGCGGTCGACTACGCTGATGCTGACGCGCGCCTGACTGCCGAGCGGTCGGCGAATCTGGGCGCGGGCACGGTTGGCAATCGACAGCGCCTGATCCAGCACCGTACTGACTTCGGTTTGTGTCAGGGCACCGGGGCCGTCATTGGCAGCCGTTGGCGGAAAACGTGGCGTGTCGGTGGCATCCACCAGCACAAACGCATCGCGGCCCGGGAAATAGTTTTCGCTATCGGCGCGAATACCGGAGCTGCTCTGGGTAAAGACCTGGCCGGCGACGATACCGCCACCAGCATTGAAGTACCCGGGAACACTGACCAGCGCCCCGCTCAGGCTGGCAAACGCCGGCACCGGCAGAGACCGGGTCTGCACCATGGATACGCTCATGTCGCTGTAACGCAGCTGCTTGCCTTCGACGGTAATGCGTTCGGCACGACGGTCCGCCGGTGGCAGCAGACCGCGACTGCCGGCCAATGCCACCAGTTCATCTATCGATTCATCGCGATCAAACAGGCTGTCATCGAAGCTGTAGCGATCATCCACCACCACACCAATGCCGCCGATCACGGTGCCATCGCGGTATAACGGAAATCCACCCGGATCCGCAGACAGCCCCAGTGGCGCATGCTTGGGACCATGCACGCCATCGGTAACTCGCACCATCAGATCGGAACAGGCAAGCTGGGAAAACTGCACGCCAAACAGAGGGCCGGCCGGTTGATTGCGCTCACCCGGATTGAAGTGCTCCTGAACAATCTGACTGGCAGTGCGCGAACTGAAGGCATTGCCTTCGCTGGACAGATAGGCGCCGGTGACGGCCTTGCTGATCGCTGCCAATGTAGCCGGAATAAAACTGATATTTTCCAGCCCGCCGCTGACCGGATATGGCGAGGCAATGGTCACCGCAGCCGCCGCACCGGTCATCTGGTATACCGCCAGAACATTGCCAACCCGATCAGATACCGCAATGGTGGCTGCGATGCCGCGCTGATCCGCCTCCAGCACTGCAGCGGCAATAATATTTTCGACATCCGCAGTGGAGAGAAAGCTGGCCGGGCTGACACAGCTGCCATCACAGCCACCATGTGATAATGAATCGCCGCCGCAACCAGCAAGCAGCAGGCACAGCCCGATAAGCCGTTTCACGGCGCCACCTCGGGCAGGCCGGTATGGTCC
This sequence comes from Alcanivoracaceae bacterium, assembly GCA_041592575.1. GTDB lineage: Bacteria > Pseudomonadota > Gammaproteobacteria > Pseudomonadales > Alcanivoracaceae > PGZG01. The sequence goes on along the minus strand of JBFHPX010000049.1, from coordinate 6,447 downwards.
ATCTCGAACTGGTGGTAACTGTGGCAACTGATACAGCCGGAAAGCAGTCCCTGCTTTTGCTGTTGGCCGACATGACATTCCTGACAGACAGCGATATCCGGCATCAACACATCCGCCGCATCCATGGACTGGCTTGCGGCATGGCAGTCGACGCAGTCTGTCTGGGTATGACGAACATGGGGAAACTCGCCAGAGACAAACCAGTTTTCATTCAGCCGCACCGGTTTGACAAACCACTCTGGCGGCTGCTCGCTGACCCTTTCCACTTCATGGCAACTGACGCAGGCACGGCGCTCGAACATATCTTTAGCCACAGCCTGACTCTTGCTCTCGACCCAGGCAACGCCCTCACGCTGCAGCTCGCTGAGGCTATCTCGCTGCCCCGGTCTTAGCGCACCAGCATCACCGGCATCCGCGTGATCCTGAATAAACCGGCTGCTATAGTACTCGCGCAGGCTGGCCAGCACCTGCTCCGGCTTGCCATGTGGCACAACCCGCATCGGATCGGCCAGATCAAACGCCAGCCCATGGCAACGGGAGCAATGCTGCTCCATCTTTACAGGCGCCATATTGATGCCGTCCAGTGCCATCTGATGGCAGCTGTCGCAGCTCAGCACTTCCCAGTCGCCGTCATTATTCTTGATGCCTTCGGCATCCAGATGCCCGGCGTGGTCGAATTTCAGGTTGCTGTTATCGCGCAGGGTTTTATCCACCGTCATGCGCGAGCTCTGCAACCATTCACGACTCTCGTCTTGCCACTCAAGCATGCTCAAGCGAAACGGCGGATGATCGTCATGAAAATCCGTCGCCCTGCCGACCTGTGGCTCGCTGCCCATACGCTGATCAAGACTGGCATGGCAATCGGAACAGAAGCGCTGATCTTCAAACACCATGCGCTGCTCACCATTATGCTCATGATGGCACGAGGCACAGCGCTCACCATCAAACATGTCGGCATCAGGATGGCTTACCGGCACATGCAGCGCGGTTTCCTCATGGCAGGCAATACAGGCATCGTTGCTGACTTTCTCGAACGGGGTGGCATGGCAGGCCTGACAGTCCTTGCCAATGGTGCTGTGTACCGAATGCAGTGGTCCGCTTAGCCAGAGACTATCATCCGGCAGTGGTGTACCCCGCAGCACCCCCTGATACTCGGGTTTCAGTGTCACCAGCGCCGGCAGCACCAACGCAGCAGTCAGCAGCAGCAGAAACAATGCCCAGGCCCAGCGCCGCGGACGCCAGAGACCGAGCAAATCCAGCCGGGTGACAAACTTCGCCGGGTCAATCGAAACAGCTTCCTGCTGCTCCAGCACTTCCAGACTGAGTGCCAGATCAACACTATCCGGCGCAGCAATTACGATCAGGCGATAATCACCGATCAGGATCTGGTCGCCGGTATTCAGCACCGCCATCTTGCAACTGCGGCCATTGACCGTGATACCGGTGCTGGCCAGCGCACGAACACGGAACTGGCCGGCACTGAGAGAAATTTCGGCATGCTGGTAGGCCACCCGATCGCCGGGCAGCAGTAATTCCTGATCGGTACCACGGCCTATGCTGAGCTTATCAACCGCCAGCTCTTCATCCTTGTAGCTTCGATTCTGACCGCTGCCAGCGCCGAGACGGCGTATCAATACATACATGGCATCACCAGTAGAAGAACACGCTGACAATATGCGCCGTCAGCGCTGCCAGCAGCGCCAGCGTCAGCGGGATATGGCAGTACAGCCAGATTTCCATCAATCCCTGCAGGCGGATATCGTCGAGTAGCTGTTTCACCAGCCTGGCCTTGCGTGACACCAGATCAATCAATTCCTGCAGCAGTGCCGCCTCTTTCGGTTCAGTACTGCGCGACAGCAAACCGGTGAGCTCGTCAAGCAGGCGTTGCTGGCGCGGGTTGCTGACCCGCTTCCAGATCTTCTGATTTTTCTTCAGCACATTGATCATCATTTGCGAACGGTCGCGGCCACCGAGTTGCTGCCAGACGCCGCCGCCGACCTGAAACAGTTGAATGGCAGAAATCACCATCCGGTCTGCCGGCGACCCCAGGCCCTCAACAATCAGGCTGGCCTTGCGATCGATATCGGCAATTTCCCGAAAAATCAGATCGCGGGTCATGCCATCACGGTTGCGGGTAATGCGATTCGGATAACGCCAGTACACCCAGGCACCATAGAAACCGCTGACGATCACCAGCACCATCAGCAGCCAGGCCAGGGTGTGAATGTTCACGCCAAACTGGAACCCGCTATGCAGCGTGCCCAGCACCAGCAAAGCGCCACCAAGGTAAACGTGCGCGGATAGCCAACCCTTGACGCTGCCAAGGCGTGAGTAATAGGCGCGTTTACGCACCCCGAACAGGGTCAGCCAGACGATCAGAAGTGCAGCGATGGTGCCAAGGGTATAGCCCAGCCAGGTGCCACCATTGGCCAAGCCGATCGGTTCATGCCAGACGTAGGCGACCACACTGGCCAACACCAGCATCAGCGCAAACCAGAACCAGAACCCACTGCGATGAGAGAGAAATGAGCCGTGCATTCTCAGTCCTCCCTGACCAGCTCAATAAACTGTTCCGGACTGATCCGCACCGCCGCCCCGGTCGGACAGGCGCGCACACAGGCCGGCCCACCCTTGAGGTTGGCGCACATATCACACTTCACTGCCCGCTTCGGCGCATCCTTGTCCTTGACTTTTTTATGCTCGGCGCCAAACAGGACTCGGCTCCACAGACCCGGCTCGGAACCACCGATGGGCGCCATCTGAATGACGCCATAGGGACAATTACTTTCGCAGTTACCGCAACCGATGCAGTTGTCGGCAATCACCACCTCGCCACTGGCATTACGACTGATCGCATCCGGCGGACAGTCCTTCATGCAGTGCGGATGCTCGCAGTGACGGCAGGAGGTCGGCACATGAATCGAGGCATAGCTTGGCCCGGCTTCACGATTCAGTCGCGAGGTGCCGCCATGGGTAGAGGCGCAGGCAGTTTCGCAATTGTCACAACGCACACATAAAGATTCGTCAATCAGCAGTACGTCGGTGGCTTCACCCAGACCCTGACGCATCAGGAACGACAGCAGTTCACCGCCTTCTGTGGAAGACTCCATGCTGGCGTTGGCGCGCAAGCGCGCCTGCAGCTGGGTTTGCACCTGCGCTTTCAGCTTCGGGTCCCGTTCCAGCAAGGCGAGAAACGGCTCGCTTTTCATCACCACGGTTTCGGTCGGCACCACAGCACGAACTGAAGCAGTGCGACGGGAGTTACCCAGCAACCCCATTTCGCCGACGTACTTGCCTGCCGGCACATAGGACAGCACCATCTCGCGCCCCTGCAAATATCGGGACACTGTTAACGAGCCGCGTCTTACCAGGTGCAGCTCATCACCGCTCTCGCCTTCTGCGAACAGCACCTCCCCCGGAGCGTACTGACGCAGCTCTGCCGAATTCACCAGCTCCGCCAGATCTTCCAGATTGGAGTTCGGCGCAAACTGGGAGTGAATGGCACGCAGGATAAACACCTGATCAATACGCCGGCGCACTTCATCCACCGACGACAGCAGCCGCAGCATGGTCCGGCGTGGCGTTTCCACCAGCACACAATAACGACCGGCATAAACCGTGGCATTACGACGACGACCGGATATCAACCCCATCTCACCGAAGAACTGACCCTCACCAACCGTGACACGCTTGCCGGTCTGCTCGTCGATCTCGATTTCCACCGAGCCTTCGACAATCGAGTAGAACGAGTTGGTGTAGTCATTGCGCGAGAAGATCACCTCGCCCGCCTTTGGCGTGTGCACTTCACTTTCCAGAATCAATTCACGAAAACGCAGGTTGTTGACCGGGCCGAAACAGAGCACATTGTTCTTGATCTTTTCCAGTGTCTGTTCGACATCCAGCCCGAATGGCAATCCGGAAAATTTCTTCGCCAGCAAGCCATGATCCACCGGCTTGATATCGCGGCCGAGAATATGCTCGACCACTTCATACCCCTGATTCATGGCCTGCTTGATCAGCGGGTAACCAGCCAGTGCACCAATCACATAAAGACCCGGCACATTCGATTCGTACTGGTGGGTCAGTTCCGGCACCGCATTGGCGGCCTTGGAGGGAAACTGAATGCCGCAGGATTCAACAAAATCACGCGGTGGAATAGCGCCAAGCCGGGCGATAATCCGGTCCACCGGCACCTGCACGTCCCCTTCGCCGGTAGTCAGTGACACCTGGGCCCGGTGCTCGCTGTTATTCTGCGCTTCGATGCTGCGCAGACTGCTGTTGAAAAACACCTTGATGCGGCCACGCTCGACGGCATCCTCAAGCTGTTTCAGGTTGCCCTCCTTGGCGCGGGCGAATTCATCACGGCGGTTAATCAGCGATACCTTGTTCTGGCGAGCCAGCGCCACCGCATTCTCGATGGCCGAGTCACCGGCGCCGACCACCATAATTTCTTCGTTCAGATATTCGTCCGGATCATCCAGCTGGTACTGAACGAATGGCTGATCTTCGCCCGGCACACCAAGCTTGCGCGGATTGCCCTGCAGACCAATGGCCAGAACCACATGATTCGCGCGCACGCTCTTGCCACTGCGTGTCTGCAGAACAAAATCGCCCCGCTGACCGGTGATGGCTGTGATGTCCGCATTCCATGCCACCTTGATGCCAAGCTTCTTCGCGTTTTGCAGCCAGGCGGCAAGAATGTCCTCTCGACTACCGGCTTCAAACGGCAGGCTGCTACGCAGCGGCAGGAAGCCCGGCTCCGCCATCACGTGCTTGCCTTTCTGGTAACGCTGAATGGTATTGGCGAGATGGGTTGTGCTTTCCAGCAACAGGTGCGACAACCCGAGTTCCGCGGCACGACCGGCAGCGCTGAGGCCCGCCGGACCGGAACCGACAATGACAACTTCAAAATGTTTTTCCATAAACCCTTGCGGCCTTGTCCCTTGTCCCTGACCTCCGTCACCCTGACGGCCGAATAAAATGATCATAAGGGGTTAACTGAACCGTTCCCATGACGTTTTGCCATGAACCGGGCTTTTTTCTCAGTTATCCGGAAACGGGGCATACAGATCAGCTGAAATACCTAACAGCCTTATAAGCCAACCTCGCCAATTTGCTGTGGCTGTGATGCAACACCCACTATTTCCGGGTAAAACGCTCTACAAAGCGCGACTACAAAACAACAATCCGCGCTCTTCACAGGGAGTGATTTGTCATGCTGCGTCATACTGTGCTTGGTCTGCTACTGGCCTGTGGCTGTCTGGGAACCATCACATCTGTTGCTGCAGAAGGTAATTGTCAGGCCTCTGGCACCCGGACACAGGAGCAAAGCCGGCAGGTGCTGCTGGCCCTGACTCAGAAAGATCAGGACAGCCGCCGCGTGATACTGGAGCGGTATCTGGCCAACCCGCCGGCCATCATCACTGCCGTTGAACGGGTGGCACTGAACCGCTCACGTCTGGCGCTGGCTGCCGACTACCTGACTGAATCGCGTTTCCCGGAAGCCCGGCAACTGCTCAGCGCCATCGAGCTGGATAGCCCGATTGCCGTACAGGCATCACTGCTGCTGGCAGAATCGTTTCAGCTGGAAGGGGATCACGCCCGTTCGGCGCAGTGGATGCTACGTACCGGGCAACGCTACGGCGCCGATCCGGATGCCCTGAAAAGCATGCTGGAGCGAGCCAACGAGCTGCGCTATCAGGGCGAGCCGCGTCAGGCCTTTGCCCTCTACAACATGGTCCAGAGCCAGATTCTGAGCAACGCCGAGCAGGTCGGCTCATTGCGCGGCGAAGCTGACCGCCTGATTGCACAACTGCTGCGCACCCGCCTGGATGAAAGCCGCGCCGCCCAGAGCCAGATCTTGAAACAGATGATCAATGACACCGACAGCCGCCTGCTAATGGATCTGGCGGCACTGGCGCGCAGCGCCGGACAACGCGAGTGTCTGGAAAAGCAGCAACAAAAGATTTCCGAAATGGCCTTTGAACATTCCGCCCAGCAAGCCCGGATCACCCCGTTCCTGACCATGCTGGATCGCGAAGAAGCCATGATGAACCGGCGTCTGGAGCAGCTGGGCGAGCCGACCCATCCTGACCAGCTGGCCGAGCAGGCTGAAATCCGGCAGCAGCTTGACGCCCTGCGCAGCCGTCGTCAGGCCCTGCTCGCCGAGCAACAGCAGTTACCGGGTGACGCCGCCCGCGCGCACCGGGACATTACCGGCAAGATCGCCGCACTGGACAAACAGAACGAACAGCGGCGTCAACGCATCGGCGAGCAGCTCGACCTGCTCAGCAACGAGCTGATGGCCCGCTACCGCGAGCTGGCTGCGGAAAGTCAGTACGGCCGCGCCACCCTGCTGGCGGAACGCCATGGCGGCTGAGGATTTTTAAAGGATCACTTGCATTACTGCCCATCCGGACAGTAATCTAGGCAGCACTGACCACTTGT
>JBFHPX010000048.1:0-12049 GCA_041592575.1 Alcanivoracaceae bacterium | reverse complement strand
TCCCGGGGAGAACCCGTAAGCGCTCCTGCCGGGACGATCACTGCGATCTCATCAACACAACATCAGAAAAAATCAGAACGGCAATTCCCGCTCCGACAACTTGCCCACCACCCCCGGCATAAACCGCTTCGCCAGATACATCCCCCAGGCCTCCGGCGACACCGGCTGCACCGCGACATTCTTCCGCACTGCCTCCAGCACCACGTCAGCCACCTGCTCCGCCGTGTAATTGCGCTTCTGGTAAAACTTCACCACCTTGGCATGGCGCTCGGCATTATTCATGCTCCCTTCCATAATCGAATTGGCAACAATCGGCGTGTTGATAATGCCCGGGCAGATCGCCGTCACGCCAATACCATGTTTAGCCATATCGCCACGCAACGACTCGGTAAAACCCCGCACCGCAAACTTGCTGGCCGCATAGATCGGCATATCCGGTGCGGCTATAAATGCCGCCGCGGAAGCCGTATTGATCACATGGCCACCCTGCCCGCGCGCCACCATCTTCGGCAGAAACGCATGGCAGCCGTACACCACGCCCATCAGATTGATGTCCATCACCTTGCGCCAGGTCTCAAGCGTGGTATCGAGAAAACGCCCGGCACTGCCAACGCCGGCATTGTTCATCAGGATATCCAGCGCCTCGACCTCGGCATGCACCGCATCGGCCATGGCCTGTACCGAAGCAGGGTCCGCCACATTACACCGCAGCGTCCGGGCGACTGCACCACGTTCACGAGCGAGCCGGGCGGTCTCGGCATTGCCTGCATCGCTGATATCGGACAGCCACAGCCGCGCACCGCGCGCGGCAAACGCCAGCGCCGTGGCGCGACCAATACCGCTACCGGCACCGGTAATCAGGACTTCTTTGTCTTTGAACTGTTTCATGAGTTGGCTCCGCCAGACAGATTGCGAGGGACTATGCCTGCCGGGCCGGCCAACGGACATGGCATTTCGTGCCAACAGCTACTGCAGGAGCGGCCGGCCACGATTCTGTGCAGCGAACCTTCGCGGCTGATCAGCCGCTTCTACAGATCGTTCTGCGGTGGCGGTGTTGCGGCGGACATGGCTGACGCAGACGCAACTGTCGCACCGGGCTCCACTGGCGTCGATTCCGCCGCCGGCCGGTTCACCGCATCGGTTTCCGCGCGCATCTGTTGCCAGTGATTCAGCGCCCGTAGCCACTGCTCGGAAAAGCGCCGCGACAGACTGCACATCTGCAACGCAGTATCCAGACTGGCGCGGCTGATCTTTCCACTTAGCGCCAACTGCAGGAGCTTCAGCTTGACCTGCTCATAGGCTGGCGCCAGCACAATAAAATCCAGTGTCCCGCCAGTACCTTCAAGCACAGCCTGCAACTGCTCGCCGACGCTCTCAAACCAGCCTGACACCGGCTCCCGAACCTGTTGAAAATCCTCGCTTCGGGTCAACAGTACGGCCAGCTCATCAAGATGCTGAACAGTCTCCTCGACATACATCAGGTTGTGCTGAATACGCCAGCCACGGGAAAACAAACCAGCCACATCTGCACTAATCGGGTAACGCGTTGCATCAACAAAAAAATCACCAATGGCGGCCAGATGAAGGTGACGTTGCTGGCTCTGTATGCGGCGCTGGCCATCCGGTTGCGGCAGCCTCTTTACTGATAACGCTGCCTCGACAATCAACGGCTCAAGTTCGCGTACCAGCGCCACCGGCGCAGCGTCCGGCAACGATGCCACATTACGGTCGAGAAACCGCAATCGGGCAGGCTCCGCCTCATGTTTGGCAAAACGCCGTAGCAGCCAGCGGCTCATGGCAGGCTCCACCGGCCACATCACCATCACACCCAGCAGATTGAACAGGGTATGGAACAAGGCCAGCAGTGTGGTCCAGTCGCCGGCATGGCCAGCATCTTCGCCGATCAGCATCACCAGCCTCAGCAGCGGTGTCAGCAAGGCCAGTGCCACTACCGCTGTGACGACGTTAAAAAGCACATGGGCAATGGCAAGACGCCTGGCATGACTGGTGGCGCCAATGGTGGCCAGCAAAGCCGATGAAGTGGTACCGACGTTAGCGCCAATCACCACCGCCGCCGCATCGGAAAATCCCACCAGCCCAGCTGCCACCGCACTCAGCACCACCGCAATCGCCGCACTGGACGACTGCATCAATGCGGTCAGAACAATGCCCAGCAATACCATCCACGGCAAACCGAAACGGGCATCATGCAGATCAAGCTGGGCGCCAAGCGAACCGAATCCGGACGCCAGCACCTCGATGCCCATGAACAGAATACCAAAGCCCGCCAGCGCCATACCCAGTGAGCGATAACGTTCCACCGGAGCAAACACACGCAGCAACGCACCGATCCCGATGATCGGTAATGCCAATGCATCGACCTTGAACTTGAAGCCGATCAGGGCAACGATCCAGGCCGTCAGAGTGGTGCCGAGGTTGCTGCCGAAAATCACCCAGACGCCGCGCTGGAATGTCATTAACCCGGCATTGACGAAACCGATGGCCGCCACCGTCACCGCGCTGGAAGATTGCAGCAATGCGGTCAGCAAGGTACCCGACATCAACCCGCGCAGCCGGCTCGACGTCCAGCGCCCGAGCAACTGCTCCAGCGATGGCCCCGCCGCCAGCCGGAGGCCCTCGGTGATCAACCACATGCCGAGCAGGAACAAACCGATCCCGCCCAGCCCGGTGGACAGATATGCCATCTTCCCTGCTCCCGATCAGCCGCAGCTGATCAAACATCAGAACTCGAACGGCGACTCCGGCTCGGCAATCGAGACCTGATGCCCCTCAATCGTCAGCTCGTGTGCCAGCGCCTTGAGCGCCTCACTTTCACCGTGCACCAGCCGGAACACCGGCTTGCCGCCAATGGCTCTGGCCCAACGCAACAGACCATCACGGCCAGCATGGGCAGAAAAGCCACCGAGGGTATGAATGCTTGCCCGCACCGCGTAACGCTGACCAAACATCCGCACCCAGGGCGCACCGTCTACCAACTGCCGTCCCAACGTGCCCCGTGCCTGAAAGCCGGCGAACACCACATGGGTACTCTCCTGCCAGATACGGTGCTTGAAATGATGGCGAATGCGGCCACCGTTACACATACCGCTGCCGGCAATAATAATCGCCCCGTGATCGATCTTGTTCAGCGCAATGGAATCTTCCACCGTCGGCGTCAACGTCAGCACCGGCAAAAATTCCTCCAGCGAACGGGCGTGAAAATGTTTTAGCGCCCGTTGGTCAGCTTCGTCCATCTGATCCAGCCACTGGTCATAAAGCCGGGTCACCTCAATCGCCATCGGGCTGTCCAGATAGACTTTCCAGCCCTCCAGCTTGCCGGTCTGCCAGAAGCAGCCCAGATGAAACAGCAACTCCTGAGTGCGCCCCACAGCAAACGCCGGCATCAGCACGTTGCCCTGATCACGACCGGCTTCGCTCAGTACCTGTTCAAGTTCGGCCAGGGTTTCCGCGAGCGGCCGGTGATCACGATTGCCGTAGGTCGACTCCATCAATACCAGATCCGCCCGCGGCGGCACTTCCGGCTCCCGCACCAGCACGCTCTCGGCATTACCGATATCACCGGAGAAAACCACCGTCACACGGCGATCTTCCTCACGGCAACGCAGCTCCACCATGGCCGAGCCGAGAATATGACCGGCATCATGAAAGTGCAGCTGCAGGTCCTCGGCAATATCGACATCGACATGGTAATCAAACGGCACGCATTGCTTGAGTGCCTGCAGCACGTCCTTCATGTCATACATCTGTGGCACCGGCTTGCTGCCGGCGCGGCGATGCTTCAGGTTGGTCTGCTCCAGATCGCGCAGGTAAATATTGGCGGCATCCTCCAGCATGATGGCGAGCAGGTTGCGAGTCGGGCCAGTACAGTAGACCGGCCCGCGAAACCCGCGCCGCACCAGCTTTGGTAACAGGCCGGAATGATCCAGATGCGCATGAGACAGAATCACCGCATCAATCCGGCGCGGATCAAAACCGAACTTTTCCTTGCGCAGCCTGGCAACTGCATCACTGCCCTGATGCATACCACAATCAAGCAGATAACGATGGCCATTCAGTTCCAGCAGATGACAGGAGCCAGTAACTTCCTGAGCCGCTCCAAAAGAGGTAATAACCGGCATTCTGTTCTCCTGGCTGAATATTTATTGTCGGCGGCAAATAGCGTCCGCTGCATAATCGGCCGCGTCCCGATGCGGAAACAGTACTTTGTCTACTCCCATGCCGGCGAGTATGGCTTCTTCTTTTTCACTGTGAGCAGCCACCGCCAGAGCGCCGGCGAAGCCGCGCTCACGCAATGCCTGGATCAGGCCAACATTGGTCTTCAGATCCGGCACCGTGCTGACCACCCAGCGCACCCGATCCAGCTCCAGCTCGGCGAGAAAATCGCGGTTTTCCAGATCGCCGTAATGCACCCTGAGACCCTGTCGCCGGGCAAGCCGGATCACTTCAGGGTCGAAGTCCACTGCCAGCACATCGACTCCCCGCTCGATAGCCTTGTGCACAAACCTGCCGCCATACCGGCCAAGTCCGAACACCACCACCTCATGACCGGATGCCGGAGTATTGTCCGCCGCTGCTTCACGGAACGGGTGACGACGCTCGAACGGCTGCAGCCAATGCTGAAAATACTGATACAGCTTCTGGGAATTAAGAATCATGTAGGTGGAAAGCGTAATGGTTACCAGACCCACCAGTGTAATCAGGCTTAGCGCACTGTGATTGACATGTCCGAGGGTGATCCCCATGGCGACAAAAACAATGGAGAATTCACTGATCTGGGCCACGGTGAGACCGGCCATGAAGCCGGTGCGGCGGCGATAGCCCATATACCCCATGATCGCCATCACAATCAGCGGATTGCCGATCAGAACGAAAACCGAAAAAACCAGCGCCGGAAGCAGCTCTTCACCGAGAGTATCGAAGCGAAGGTGTGCGCCAAGCTCGACAAAGAAAAACAGCAACAGAAAATCGCGAATACTGGCAAGACGTGCCGCCACCGACTCACGATAGGGCGTGGATGCCAGCGAGAAGCCGGCGAGAAATGCACCCACTTCCTTGCTGAACCCGGCCAACTCGCCAAGCGCCGCCAGCGAAGTTCCCCAGGCGATGGCGAAAACCAGCATCAGCTCCTGAGACCTTGCCAGCAACAGCAATAGCCGCGGCAGCACATAACGCATGACCAGCGCCACCAGCAACAACGCTGCCGCCAGCTTCAGCAGGATTGACAGCACCAATGCCGCCATACCGCTGTCGTCACTGCTGACGCCGCTGAGACTGCCAACCACCATCATGGCGATCACCACGGCAATGTCCTGCACAATCAGGAAGCCCATGGCGATACGGCCATGCAGGGAGTCGATCTCACGTTTGTCGGATAGCAGCTTGACGATAATGATGGTACTGGAGAATGTCAGGGCAACCGCCACATACAGTGACTTGAGCCAGTCCATACCCAGACCAAGCCCGATCAGAAAGCCGAATATGATGGTGAAGCCAAGCTGACCCAGACCAGTTGCCAGAGCCACCGGACCAAGGTGACGAACCAGATGCATATCCAGCTTCAGGCCGACAACGAACAGCAGAACCGTGACACCGATCTCTGCCAGCAAGCCGATCTGTTCGTGGGCGGAAACCACGCCGAGCACAGCAGGCCCCACCAGAATGCCGACAATGATAAATGCCACAATCAGTGGTTGGCGTAACCTTACCGCGATGGCACCAATAACAGCAGATGCAAAAAGCAGCGCAGCAAATTCATAGTAAACATTGTCTATCACTATTCAGGCTCCATTCCCGTCAGCTTTCACCTGACCAGCAAGGCACGCAGCTTTTTCTCCACTTCCAGCACCAGCAGAACGCTCACTCCAACCAGCACCACCACCATGCCATCAACCACCGCCACCGGCTCGGAAGAGAAAAAGCGATGCATAAACGGCGCATAGGTAAACATCAGTTGCAGTACCACCACTGCCGCCACCGAGATCCAGACCACCGGTGTACCCATCACCCCGCGCAGGGTGATCGACGGACTGTCCAGATAGCGCACCGCAAACAGGTAGAACACCTCCATCACCACCAGCGTATTGACCGCCAGCGTGCGCGCCAGCTCCAGTGAATAACCACGCGCCACCGCCCAGCTGAACATGGCAAAGATGCCAGCAAGAAACAGCGTCGATACCAGCACAATGCGCCACACCAGAAGGCCGTTCAACAGCTTCTCCGCCGGCGGCCGGGGCGGCCGCTGCATGACATCAGGTTCCGCCGGCTCGAACGCCAGGCTCATGGCCAGCGCCACCGAGCTGACCATATTCACCCAGAGAATCTGTACCGCGGTGATCGGCAAGGTCAAGCCGGCCAGCAACGCCACCACCAGCGAGCCGGCTTCGCCGCCATTGATCGGCAGGAAAAACACGATGGACTTTTTCAGGTTGCCGTAGACCGTACGACCGGCGCGCACCGCAGCGGCAATGGTGGCAAAGTTGTCATCCAGCAAAACGATGTCTGCCGCCTCCCGGGCTGCCTCCGAGCCTTTGCGGCCCATCGCCACGCCGACATCCGCACGTTTCAGCGCTGGCGCGTCATTGACGCCGTCCCCGGTCATCGCCACCACTTCACGGTCGGCCTGCAGCGCCTGTACCAGCCGCAGCTTGTGCTCGGGGCTGGTGCGGGCGAATACATCGACATCCTGCACCAGTGTGGTCAGCGCTGCGTCATCCAGCGCATCCAGTTCGACACCGGTGATCACCCGGCTGCTATTACGCAGGCCAAGCTGGCGAGCGATAGCTGACGCTGTCAGGGCATGATCACCGGTGATCATCTTCACCCGGATGCCGGCGGCATGGCAGTCAGCCACTGCGGCAATCGCTTCCTCGCGCGGCGGATCAATCATCCCGGCCACGCCAATCAGGCAAAGCCCGTCACTGACGTCCTCGAAATCAAGCTCGACATCACCGCGCTGCGCCAAGCGGCTGGCAAACGCCAGCACCCGCATGCCATCCGCCGCCAGCGCATCAATCTGCTGCTGCCAGAACGCTGCATCAAGAGGCTCATTACCGTGCTTGCCAAGCTGCTGCGAGCACATCGCCAGCAACTGCTCGGGCGCGCCCTTGACGAAAATCTGCTGATGTCCGTGATGATCATGATTCAGCGTCGCCATAAAACGATGCCGGGCATCAAACGGAATGACATCCAGCCGCCGCCAGTCCTGCCGGTCTGTCCGTGCATCCATACCGGCCTTGACCGCAAACGCCACCAGCGCCCCTTCCATCGGATCGCCCTCGACATGCCAGACGCCGTCACGCTGTTGCAGGCTGGCGTCATTACAGAGCAGTGCTGCGCGGCCAAACTGCAACAGGCTGGCATCGTCCGTCACCGGCATATTGTTCAGGTACACCGCACCATCGGTGGCATAGCCATCACCTTGCACGGCATAGCGCTCACCGGCACAGACCACCGCCGCCACCATCATTTCATTACGCGTCAGGGTGCCGGTCTTGTCGGAACAGATCACCGACACCGCGCCGAGGGTTTCAATGGCCGGCATGCGACGCACCACCGCCTGCCGCCGTGCCATGCCCTGCACACCAATCGCCAGGGTAATCGTCAGAATGGCCGGCAGTCCCTCTGGAATGGCTGACACCGTCAGTGCCACCACCGCGACAAACAATTCCGGGAAAGGGTAGTCGCGCAGACCGTAACCGGCGGCAAAAATCGCTGCGCCCAACGCCACAACGACAACAGAAAGATAACGGGCAAAGCGATTCATCTGCCGTAGCAGCGGCGTGGTTAACTGTTCAATACCAGCCAGCATGCCGGAGATGCGGCCGATCTCGGTACTCTCGCCAGTGGCCACCACCAGTCCACGACCGGTGCCGTAGGTCACCAGCGTGCCCGAATAAGCCAGATTCAGGCGATCACCGAGCGGCAACCCGGCTGACAGCGCGGCGATGTTTTTCTCCACCGCCACGGATTCACCGGTCAACACCGCCTCATCCACTGCCAGCGACCGGCTCTCGATCAGACGCAGATCCGCCGGCACCCGGTCACCGGCCTCCAGCAGCACAATGTCGCCCGGCACCAGCGTCTCGCCGGCCACGGTCTGCCGGCGGCCATCGCGCCACACCGTCGCCTTCGGCGCCAGCATATGGCGGATCGCCGCCAGCGCCTGCTCGGCCTTGCCCTCCTGAAGAAACCCGATCGCCGTCTGGATCACCACCACCGCCAGAATCACGCCGGCATCAATCCAGTGCTGCATCAGAGCGGTAACGGCAGAGGCGGCAATCAGGATATAGATCAACAGGTTGTTCAGTTGCGCTGCCAGCCGCCGCCAGACCGACCGACGCTTGCCCTCCGGCAAGCGATTGGCACCATACTGCGACAGCCTCGCCGCGGCCTGCCCTGACGACAACCCGCCACGATCGACCTTGAGTCGCTCCAGTGCCGCGTCCACCTCGAGCGTGTGCCAGCCTGTCATCCAGCCTCCTTCACAATTGAAGTCAGCCTAACAGCCGCAGGCGACAGCAACCTTGATGTTGGTCATGGCAGCAGTAGCAGCAGCTGATCAGCCGCGAATGCGTTTCGCGGTCGGTCGACCGCTCCCACCTGCTAGAACTCCAGTTTGCCGACAATCACGATCTGGTAATCATCGACCTGATCACGGGCCACCAGTGGCACGGCGTAATCCACGTGCAGCACCCGGTCAGCCCGTGATTTTGACGAACTGAAGCGCAGGCCAACCCCGGCATTGACCAGCGTCTCGCGGGTCTGGGCAATGCTGTCCTGACTGTCCCAGGTGCGGCCGGCGTCCATGTACATCGCCCCACCGATACGAATCAGGTTGAACGGATGCCAGTCGGTAAAATGGCGCCTCTCCACCGTCATGATCCAGCGCCGGTCGCCACGCTGGGTATAAAGCGGATAGCCACGCAGAATGTCGGCGCCGCCGCTGGTAAATTGCTGGTCCTGTCGAATGCCACGGGCCGCCTCGGCGCGCAGCTGGGCGAACCAGCGATCCTTGCGGGAAATGAAGTAGTAGTAACGCGCCTCGAACGCCGCCACGCTGCTGACAAGCTCATCATCATCCTGACGCCAGCGCCCGTCAGCACCGAGGCTGATCCGGGTCAGATGATGATCGCCGCCACGCACGGTATAGCTGCTACCGAGCCCGAACAGCACTGCATCCTCGCTGCTTTCCAGGCCACGATCAGCAATCCCCACCCGTGCCGACCAGCGCAGGCCAAGCGCGATATCTTCCTGTCGATGGCTGAACGAGATATTGGTTGCACGCCAGAACTGATCACTGAGTGATTCCAGCGACAGCCACGGGTACACCAGCCTTTCATCCGCCGGTAGCACCGAGGCCGCATCGGTGGCATAAAAGCGCTCGACATGATCGGTAAAGCCGAGACGCCAGCGCCAGATACGATCATCCCGCAACCCCGCTGACCAGCCGGCAAACACCTGATCGAACTCGGTTTCATGACCGTACTCGTTGAGCAGCGTGTCGAACAGCTCAATATCCTGCTGCTGGCGCTCACGACGCCAGACACCGCCGGCGCTCCAGCGGCTGTCCAGCTGGTAGAACGGTTTCAGCACATCCACCAGCCGCAAATCGCCGTCGGTGCTATCGATGTAGGCGGCGGTGATGCTGACATGCTGACGAAAAAGATCCGTCGCCGACCACCAGGTGGCAATACTGTCGCGCTCGGGATTGGTCGACCAGGCCACACTGATGCTCTGACCGGAACCAAAGGCATTATCGTAACTGAACCCGGCCGATGCAGTGTCTTCGCCACCCTGTCGTGATGCCGACGCGATCGGCGTCAAGGTCCAGACATCCCGCACCACCACCAGCAGATTGATGTGATCGGTGCAGATCTCGCCGGGCAAAATCATGGCATCGGCAAAGTAGGTTTTCTCGCGCAGAATGCGTTCGTTCTCCTCCACCGACAGTGGCTCCAGTGCCTCACCGGTACGCAGCGTCAGCTGCCGGCGCACGGTACCCCGATGAGTGCGGAAATGAATGCGGTTGGCGGTTCGGTACAGCCACAGATCTTCATCCGGGTTATCGGTATCGAATACCGGCAACACCACGATCTTGAGCTCACCGATTGGCAGCCCGGCATACTCGGAAAAGTCTACTGTGGCGCGGGTCTGGACAAACCGGAACAGCTCCCGGTCTTCCGCCGAAAACAGCGTCCGGCACTCCTGCGCCAGCGCCCAGGGCGAGAGCAGCAGCCATGCCAGTGCCGGAAATAATCTGCGCACTCAGTAACGCTCCCTGCGTGACGCGACAACTCCAGTAGATGGTGCTGACGCCGGGACTTCCTGCTGCATCATTTCTCCGGGCTCATCCTGAGGGAATACCAATAGCCCCCATGGTATCCGCGCCCGGCCGACAAGGTCGACACCGTTGTCACAATCCGCCTAGTCGTCGGCGGAAACCTGACCCAACTCCCGGGTCAGCAGCGCCTGCTTGCGAATCAGTCCCCAGCGATAGCCCCCCAGCACCCCGGTTTCTCGGATCACCCGGTGACAGGGGATCAGCACCGCCACCGGATTGGCGCCGACCGCCTGGCCCACCGCCCGGGCGGCACCGGCACGGCCACTCTGCTCGGCAAGACGGGCATAGCTGGTGAGTTGCCCGGCCCGGACATCAAGCAACGCCCGCCAGACGCTGATCTGGAAATTGGTGCCCTGCACATGCAGCGGCCAGAGCGATGTCCCGGCGCAACCGGCCAGCGCATCTGCCACCGGCCGGGTCCGTGATGGCTCAAGCCTGACCTGCGCCGAAGGCCAACGCTGGAGAGTGGCTGCGACCGGATCCAGCGCCAGCGAGTCGACGAACTCGATGGCGCAGATGCCTCTGCCGGTCATGGCAATCAGCGCCGGACCATAAAGGGTTTCATGTATGGCGGTATCAATGACCAGCCCGGCCCCGCCGTGCTTGACCTCCCCCGGCGTCATCGCCTCAAGCGTGACAAAGTGATCATGCAAGCGAGAACCGCTGCCAAGCCCCAGCGCGTCCGCCACCGCCAGCACCGGCTGCCCGGCCAGCAGCTCACGGGCGCGCTGCACCGTCAGCAACTGCAGGAACTGCTTGGGCGTCACCCCTGCCCAGCGCCGGAACAGGCGCTGGACATGAAACGGACTCAGCGCAAGGTGTGCCGCCAGCTGCGCCAGCGACGGTTGCTCCTCGGCATGTTCTGTCAGGAAACAGATGGCCCGGGCGACGCGGTCATAATCCGACATCAGTAATCCCCGAAGAAAAGAAAGAGCCCATTGTCGGAACAACCGGCCGCACAGGCGACCCGGATCTTGCGCAACCGACGATCAGTGACTACTGCAGGCACACAGCATAAGCGGTTAGCACAGCGGCATTGGACTGACCACAGGACTGGGCAAAAGATTGCCAGCCGGTCGTGCCGGCCGCATAAGCTGCCGTAAGCAGGTTGCCGTAGCCGTTATTCCAGTCGTCGTGCGCACCGCCGCTGGTCAAGGTACAGCTCAGCCCCACCAGCACATTGTTAAATCCGTTGGCGTAGGCTGCGGGATTATCCGCGGCGGCCGACGGCTTGCCGGCGATAACATTGAAGAAATCTCACTTAGAAAATCCACCAGCATCAGAATCAACGCCATGAATGACCGACAGTGACAAAGCCTTTGCTTTCTCCCATGACAAGGTCAGTATCAATGACTCTAGCCATGACATAATAGATTACCCAGACGCACCAACAAGATTCCGGATTAAGAAAGCAACCTCATACCCCAACCATTTCAGGGTCAGATACAAATAGCGGCACTTGCGCCCCCCCTGACAGTAGTAGCCGCGTAGATACGTCTGAAAGTACTCAGCCACGCTTGAACGTCAATCAAAAACCTTACCCAAACCACTTCGCTTTTTCACAGGACAGGGAAAAGTAAACTTTCTGGCTACGCGGCCACCATCGAAACTCGAAAATTCCGAGATGAAGTCGTCAAAAAGCTACCTGACCGCGACTTCCTTTCCGTTATCTAAGCCATAACCCTCCAG
>JBFHPX010000047.1:0-12136 GCA_041592575.1 Alcanivoracaceae bacterium | reverse complement strand
TCCCGTTTTTGTTTCTGGCTTTGCGTTTTTCTTACAAACCCGGAGCAGAATCCTTGGTCATTATCCGGCATAGTGGCCGCCGTTCAGGGCAACAGTACGGATCGGGGGGGGTATGGCGCAGGTGACACTGGCAGTGGATGGCATGGGTGGCGATGCCGGTTTGGCGGTGACGGTGCCTTCGGTGGCGCAGCTGCTGTCCCGTCACGATAATGTCCGCGTACTGTTCGTTGCCCTGCAGGAGCCCGCAGAAAAAGCCCTTGCCGCGGCGGGTTTGCTGAATCATTCGCGCCTGGAGCTGGTGCCGGCCGCAGAAGTGGTCACCATGGATGACCCGGTGGCGGTGGCGCTGCGAAATAAAAAACAGTCATCAATGCGCATTGCCATCAATCAGGTTCGCGATGGTCGCGCCCAGGCTGCGATCAGCGCCGGCAATACCGGCGCCCTGATGGCAGTTTCGCGTTTTGTGCTGAAAACCTTGCCGGGGATTGAGCGTCCGGCTATCTGTGCCCCCATTCCGACTCGCAAGGGTCAGTGTCACATGCTTGATCTTGGCGCCAACGTCGATTCCGAACCACAACATTTGTTGCAGTTCGCGATCATGGGCAGTGCGCTGGTGCGTGCGGTTGATGGTATTGATAAACCACGGGTCGCACTGCTGAATATTGGCGAAGAAGATATCAAGGGTAATGAGCAGATCAAGGAAGCGGCGCGATTGCTGGAAAAGCATCCGCTTTTGAACTACGTCGGTTTTGTTGAAGGTAATGGTATTTTCAATGGCGACGTCGATGTCGTCGTCAGCGATGGCTTTGTCGGCAATGTCGCGCTGAAAACCATGGAAGGTGTGGCGTCCATGATCAGCCACATGATTCGTGAAGAAATTGCCAGCTCGTGGCTGAATAAATTGTCCGGGCTGATGGCGCTGCCGGTGCTGCGCGGGCTCAAGCAACGACTTGATCCGCAGCGTTACAATGGCGCCAGTCTGGTGGGATTGAATGGCATCGTGGTGAAGAGCCATGGTGGCGCTGATGTGAACGGATTTGTCAGCGCCCTGCAAGTGGCTATTCATGAGGCGGAGCGCAATGTCCCGGCGCTGATCGGTGCCGGACTGGCGCAGTCGCCGGTTGCTGAAGCAGGAGAAAATGAATGAGCAAGACAGCATTTCTGTTTCCGGGGCAGGGCTCGCAGAGCGTCGGCATGCTGGCCGATCTCGGCGCCGAAACCATGATTCGGCAAACTTTTCAGGAAGCCTCCGGTGCCCTCGGTTATGACCTCTGGGCGCTTATTCAGGGCGGCCCTGCAGACACACTGAACAGTACCGATAAAACCCAGCCGGCATTGCTGGCCAGTGGCGTCGCCTTGTGGCGCCTGTGGCAGCAGCGTGGCGGTGCCCGCCCGGATTTTCTCGCCGGTCACAGCCTCGGCGAGTACACCGCGCTGGTCTGTGCCGGTGTTTTCAACCTCGGCGATGGTGTCCGGCTGGTGGAAAGGCGTGGTCAGTTGATGCAGCAGGCGGTGCCGGCTGGCACCGGCGCCATGGCCGCCATTCTCGGCCTGGAAGATGATCAGGTTCGCGCAGCCTGTGCGGCGGCGGCCGATGGTGATGTGGTGGAGGCAGTGAACCTGAACGCCCCGGGGCAGGTGGTGATTGCTGGCAGCACCGCTGCGGTTGAGCGTGCCATCGCTGCCTGCAAGGCCGCTGGCGCCAAGCGCGCCATGGCCTTGCCGGTCAGCGTGCCGTCGCATTGCGCGTTGATGAAACCGGCGGCGGAGCAGCTTGCAGAAGTGTTGTCCGGCATGAGCATGCATGCTGCCGAGATTCCGGTGATCAACAATACTGATGTGGCGATGGAAACCGATTCGTCACAGATTCGTGATGCACTGGTACGCCAGTTGTACTCGCCGGTGCGTTGGGTCGAGACCGTTCAGCGCCTCAGTGCGGAAGGTGTTGCGCGGGCTTATGAATGCGGGCCGGGTAAGGTGCTATCTGGTCTGGTGAAGCGGATTGACAAGGATATGACGGTCGCTGCGTTGGAGAATGCGGATGCCTTCGCTCAGGCACTTGGAGAATGACAATGACAGAACAGACTAAAGTGGCATTGGTCACTGGCGCCAGTCGCGGCATCGGTCGGGCCATCGCTACCCGTCTGGCAGGGGACGGCTTCACCGTGGTCGGTACCGCTACTTCTGCCGTCGGTGCTGATGCCATTAGTGCCTCGTTCGCCGAGGCCGGTTATGCCGGCGGCGGGGTGGTGCTGGATGTCAGTGACTCGGCCTCGGTCGAGCGTGCGCTGGCGGAAATTGTTGAACGTTTCGGTGCCCCGCTGGTGCTGGTAAACAACGCCGGTATTACCCGGGACAACATCATGTTGCGGATGAAGGATGACGAGTGGGATGCGGTGATCAACACCAATCTCAACTCGCTGTTCCGGGTCTGCAAGGGTTGTCTCAAGGGGATGACCAAGGCGCGTTGGGGGCGGATCATCAACATCAGTTCGGTGGTTGGTGTGATGGGGAATCCCGGTCAGGCAAACTATGCGGCGGCGAAAGGTGGCGTTGAAGGTTTTACCCGCGCGTTAGCCCGGGAAATCGGTTCGCGCAGCATCACTGTCAACAGTGTTGCACCGGGTTTTATTCAGACTGACATGACAGATCATTTGCCGGAGGCGCAACGGGAAGCGCTGTTGGCGCAGATCCCGCTGGGCCGTCTTGGCAGCCCGGAAGAGATCGCCAGCGCAGTGTCCTGGCTGGCCAGTGAAGGGGCCGGATACGTCACTGGCACCACGATTCATGTCAATGGCGGGATGTTTACTGGTTAGTAATGCATCAGATTGGTGCGTTATCCAGTTGATTTTGAACAGTAATATGCAGTAACAGGAGCCTCGGCGGCGGGGCAGATCGCGGCTTGCATGGGCCGGAAACGTTCACCTAGAATAGCCGCCTGAGGTGCACAGTCACCGATAACAGGAGAGAACACTCATCATGAGCAGCATCGAAGAACGGGTAACCAAGATTATTGTTGAGCAACTGGGGGTCAAGCCGGAAGACATCAAGCCGGAAGCCTCTTTCGTAGAGGACCTGGGTGCCGATTCTCTGGATACCGTTGAGCTGGTGATGGCTCTCGAAGAGGAATTCGAAACCGAGATCCCGGACGAGGAAGCCGAAAAGATCAATACCGTCCAGGCCGCGATTGATTACATCAAGTCGCACGGCTGATTGATCCGGTAGCCGGATACAAGCCGCAGGCTCGTCAGGGCTTGCGGCTTTTTCATTTACAGCGGCTTTGGAAACATTTTTCCCGCTGCTGCTGCAGTCAAGATATTGCAATATTGGCAGCATGAAATAGGCCGGACTTTCTGTCGGTCTGACGGGTCACGGAGTCTTATATGCGTCGTGTGGTGGTAACGGGTATGGGCATGCTGACCCCGCTAGGGGTTGACGTCGAGTCGTCCTGGCAGGGCCTGGTGGCAGGCAAGAGCGGCATTCGCAGTATTGAGCATTTTGATACCAGCGCCTTTTCCACCCGCTTTGCCGGCGTGGTGCCGGAATTTGCGCTGGAAGATTATCTCTCGGTCAAGGAAGCCCGGAAGATGGATGTCTTCATCCAGCACGGTCTGGTGGCGGCGATACAGGCTATTCGTGACAGTGGTATCGAAGTCACGGAGCAGAATGCCGGTCGTATCGGTGTGGCCATTGGTTCCGGTATCGGCGGGCTTACTGGTATCGAAGAAAACCATCGCAAGATGCTTGATGGCGGGCCGCGCAAGATATCGCCGTTTTTTGTTCCCGGTTCGATCATCAATATGCTTGCTGGCAACCTGTCAATCATGTTCGGTTTCCGTGGGCCTAACATTGCCATCGTTACCGCCTGTACATCCGGCACACACAATATCGGTTTTGCTGCCCAGCAGATTCAGCTAGGCACCGCCGACATCATGATTGCAGGTGGCGCGGAAAAGGCCTCCTGTGAACTGGGGATGGCCGGTTTTTCCGCGGCCCGGGCCCTGTCTACCCGGAATGATGATCCGCAGGCGGCATCGCGGCCATGGGATCGGGATCGTGACGGTTTTGTTCTGTCCGACGGTGCTGGCATGGTGGTGCTGGAAGAGTACCAACACGCCAAAGACCGTGGCGCGAAAATTTATGCCGAGCTGATCGGCTTTGGTATGAGTGGTGATGCCTATCACATGACCGCACCGCCGGAAGACGGCTCGGGTGCCGCCATGTCGATGCGTAACGCATTGCTCAGTGCAGGCATTGCTGCGGAGGACGTGGGCTATATCAACGCCCATGGCACGTCCACCAAGGCCGGTGATCTGGCCGAAGCCAATGCGGTCAAATCCGTGTTTGCCGGGCACGCCAGCAAGCTGGCAATCAGCTCGACCAAATCGATGATTGGTCATTTGCTTGGTGCCGCCGGTGCGGTGGAAGCGATCATCAGCATTCTTGCTCTGCGTGATCAGGTGGCGCCGCCGACCATCAATCTGGATAACCCGGACGAAGGCTGTGATCTCGATTTTGTTGCCCATCAGGCGCAGCAGCGGCAACTGAACGTGGTGTTGTCGAACTCGTTCGGTTTTGGCGGTACCAACGGCTCGCTGTTGTTCCGCAAGGTGTGATGAGTCGCGCCACGCTGTACAGCGATGATCGCGGCCTGAATTATGGCGACGGGCTGTTCGAGACAGTACGGGTGAGTGCCGGCCGGGCGCCATTGTGGTCGCGACATCGAGATCGTCTTGCTATTGGCGCGCGGCGTCTTGGCATTCCGTTTCCGGCGAATCTGATTGACAGCCGGTTTGCTGCGCAACTGGAAAATGCCGATCAGGCGGTGATCAAGCTGGTGCTGACCCGCGGCCGGGGAGGGCGTGGCTACAGCGCGCCGAAACAGGCGCAACCGACGTTGCTGGTGCAGCAGCATCCATTGCGCTTGCCGACGCAGCAGCATTACCAGGATGGCATCAGTGTCGGCATCTGCGATATCAGGCTGGCGTCACAACCACTGCTTGCCGGCATCAAACATTTAAACCGGCTTGAACAGGTGATGGCGCGCCGACAGGTCGATCAGGCCGGCTGGGACGAGGGCCTGCTGCTGGGTGGCAACGGGGAACCGCTGGAGCTCACCGCCATGAACCTGTTTGCCCGTTTCGGCGAGGAGCTTTGGACTCCGGATCTGGCCCTCGCCGGGGTGGCCGGTGTCATGCGTGATTATCTGATCGGCCAGTTAGCGCCTGAGATGGGGCTGCGTGTGCGGGTGGCAAGTGGGACATTGTCGCAGTTACGCAACGCCGACGAACTGTTTGCCTGCAACAGTGTTGCCGGAATCCTGCCGGTCCGTAAACTGGCTCTCTGGAACTGGCCGGCGGGTGACCTCACCCGCGCCCTGCAGGGTAGGGTCAGTCAAATGTTTAGCGGGGGCTGATCTTGCGAGCCAAGCAAGTTGGGGTGTTGGTGCTGCTGGTAGCGTTCACTGCAATCGGTGCAGTGTTCTGGCTGGCCGGTCATGTGCATCGCCCTCTGGAAATCGGTCAGGAGCGGCTGATCGTGGTGGAGCCGGGCAGTAGCCTCAATGGTCTGCTGCGCCAGCTGGATCAGGAGGGGGTGCTGGGTGAACCAAGGGAGGCCCGTCGGCGTCGCCTTGGTGCCCGCTTGTATGATCTTTTTACCGACGTCTCGCAACGCATCCGGGTGGGTGAGTACACCCTCAAGCCGGGCGATACCCTGCTGCAAGTATTGTTGAGGGTGGAGCAGGGTGAAGTGTTACAGCGTGCCCTGACCCTGATCGAAGGCTGGAACATGCGCGAGCTGCGTGCGGCGCTGGCGGCTGCGCCCGGTTTGCGTCAGACCCTGCAGGATATTGATGACAAGGCGCTGATGGCAGCACTGGGTCGCCCCGGCGAGTCTCCGGAGGGCTGGTTTGCGCCGGATACCTGGTATTACACCATTCAGGACACCGATCTGGACCTGTTGCGCCGTGCCCATGCCCGGCAGCAGGCGCTGCTGAATGATGCCTGGCAGAACCGGGCTGAAAACCTGCCATACGAATCCGCCTACGAGGTGTTGATCATGGCGTCGATCATCGAGAAGGAAACCGGGGTGCCACATGAGCGCGGTGAAATTGCCGGCGTTTTTGTCGAACGCCTGCGCCGTGGTATGCGTCTGCAAACTGACCCCACCGTGATCTACGGCATGGGTGAGCGCTATCAGGGGCGTATTCGCAGTGCCGACCTGCGTGAACCGACGCCCTGGAATACTTATGTGATCAACGGACTGCCGCCGACCCCGATTGCCATGCCCGGGGAAGAAGCGATTCGTGCCGCCGTGGCGCCAGCTGAGACTCAGGCCCTGTTCTTCGTTGCCCGAGGCGATGGTTCCCATGTGTTTTCCCGCACGCTGGAGGAACATAACCGCGCAGTGCAGGAATACCAGATGCGCCGACGTGCCGATTACCGATCTTCTCCAGCACCGGAAAGCACACCTTGATGCGTGGACGTTTTATCAGCTTCGAGGGCGGAGAGGGCGCCGGCAAGTCGAGCAATGTCCAGCTTACTGCCGGCTTCTTGCGCGAACGCGGGGTCGAAGTGGTAGTGACCCGCGAGCCCGGCGGTACCCCGCTGGCCGAGGATATCCGCAACCTGTTGCTGGCGCCGCGTGATGAAATCATGCAGGGCGACACCGAGCTGCTGCTGATGTTCGCCGCCCGTAGCCAACATGTTGGCGCGCTGATTCGCCCGGCACTGGCGCGTGGCGCCTGGGTGCTGTCTGATCGCTTCGTTGATGCCAGCTATGCCTATCAGGGTGGCGGCCGCGGCCTGTCGATGAGCCGCATTGCCGAGCTGGAAAAGCTGGTGTTGGCGGACCTGCGTCCTGATCTGACCCTGCTGTTCGATGTGCCGGTGGAAATCGGTCTGGCTCGTGCCGGCAAGCGCGGTGATCTGGATCGGATCGAGCGCGAGGACCTGGGTTTTTTCCAGCGCATCCGCGAAACCTACCTTGGTCGTGCCGCCGCCGAGCCGGAGCGCTTTCAGGTGCTGGATGCGGCCGCGCCGCTGGCAAAAGTGCAGGCGCAGCTGCTTGACGCCCTGGAGCGCTGCTGGGAGCAATGGCATGACTGAGCGTGCGGCGGTTCAGGTGCCCTGCGTCTGGCACCGGGATCTGCTTGCCGAGCTGATGCAGCAGGCCACTGACCAGCGCCTGCCGCACGCGCTGGTATTGTCCGGTCCCGCCGGCATCGGCAAGCTGCGGCTGGCCAGAGCGTTTCTGGAGGCATTGCTGTGCCAGCGACCGCAGGCCGGTCTGGCCTGCGGCCATTGCCAGTCCTGTCATCTGGCCGCTGCCGGCAGTCATCCGGATTTGGCGCTGCTGATGCCGGAGGAGAAGAGCAAGGTCATCAAGATTGATCAGGTCCGTGATCTGGTCAGCTTTTTCTCCAAAACCGCCCAATACGGTGGCCGCCGTGTGGCGCTGCTGTCGCCAGCGGAATCCATGAACCGTAATGCCCAGAATGCGCTGCTGAAAACGCTTGAGGAGCCCGGTGCCGGCGCCTTCCTGCTGTTGCTCTGTGATCAGCCCAGCCGGTTGCTGGCAACGGTGCGCAGTCGCTGTCAGCAACGTCAGCTGGGGGCGCCGGATACTGACGTGGCACGGACCTGGCTGGCCGAGCAGACCGGTAGTGACGACACTGCCAGAGCATTGTTGGCGGCGGCTGGCGGCGCACCACTGAAGGCGTTGGCGCTGGAGCAGGCGGAATGGTTTGCCAATCGTGATCGCCTGCTCGGTCAGTTTCTGGCTGTGCTGGAAGGCCGAACCCCGGCCAGCATCGCCGCCCAGGCCCTGCTTCAGCACGAACCGTTGCCGTTGCTGGAGGCCCTGCATGGCTGGCTGGCGCAGGCGCTGCGGGGACAGCAGCATGACGACAAGCTGGCGCCGGTCATGGACCGGCTGCGCCAGCGGGCCGGGGACAAACGCCTGCTGATGCTGGCCGCCGAGGTGCAACGTGCCCGGCAACTGCTGCAGTCCGGTGCCAATCCGAATCCGGCCCTGCTTGTTGAGCGACTGCTGCTGCTGTTGGCCGGAGTTGACGCCATGGCAGGTGCCTTCTAATCTGCGACTTGTTTCGTACCGGAGTCGACAATAATGAAAATGCCCGGCGGCGGCGGGGGGATTCTCTCCCTGACCATCAAGGACAAGGCGGTGCTGTATGCGGCGTATATGCCGTTTATTCGCCATGGCGGTCTGTTTATCCCGACCGCCAAGGACTACAAGCTTGGCGATGAAGTGTTTTTGCTGCTCAACCTGATGGATGAGTCGGAGAAGATTCCGGTGGCCGGCAAGGTCATCTGGATCACGCCGAAGGGGGCTCAGGGTAATCGCAGCGCCGGCGTTGGCGTGCAGTTTTCCGATCAGGACGATACTGCCCGGAAAACCATCGAGAACTATCTGGCCGGTTCGCTGGAGTCGGATCGCCCGACCCATACCATGTAAGCAGTTCGGGTACACTTGCCCGAGCGATTGGATAACGCCCGCGATTGCGGGCGTTTCAGTTTGAGAGAAGCCCATGACAGCAGCACTGACCGGCCTGGTGGATTCGCACTGCCATCTCGACCGGCTTGATCTCAAGGACTATCCGGGTGGCCTGCCGGAGCTGATGCAGGCCACCGCAAGCGCCGGCGTCGACCATATGCTGTGCATCGGCGTCGATCTGGAATCGTTTCCGGCGGTCCGCGATCTGGCCGAGCAGTACCCGAACGTGCATTGCACGGTCGGTGTGCACCCGCTGTACCGTGAGTCCCGTGAGCCGACCTGTGCTGAACTGGTCAGGCTGGCGGAACATCCTCGGGTAGTGGCTATCGGTGAAACCGGGCTGGATTATTTCTACGCCAAGGACGACACCAGCTGGCAGCGTCAGCGCTTTGCCGAACATATCGCTGCAGCGCGCCAAACCGGGTTGCCGCTGGTGGTACATACCCGTGATGCCCGCGAAGACACCATCGCCATGCTGCGAGACCTTGGCGAAGGCAGGGTTCACGGTGTCATGCACTGCTTCACCGAGGACCTGGCTATGGCCAGGCGGGCCATGGATCTCGGCTTCTACATTTCCATTTCCGGCATCGTTACTTTCCGCAATGCTGACAGCTTGCGTGAGGTGGTCCGTGCCTTGCCACTGGACCGGCTGCTGATTGAAACCGATGCGCCCTGGTTGGCGCCGATGCCGCATCGGGGTAAACAGAATGAGCCACGTTACGTGGCTGAGGTTGCCCGTTTTGTTGCTGACCTGAAACAGTTGCCGGCGACAGAACTTGTCGCCATCACCCGGAATAATTTCTTTTCCCTGTTCAACAAGGCGAGGCCGGTATGAGTAGTTCTTCCGCCGTGACTGTGTTGCTGGCGCTGTTGCTGGGTGCGCTGACTGGTGCTCTGCTGGTGTGGTGGCGCAGCCGCGGCGATGGCAATGTCGCTCTGGATCAGGTGCGTCTGCAGACCGAGCTGGAAGCGAAGCAGCAGGAATATGCGCGTTTGCAAATCGAGCTGGCCAGCACCCGTGAGCAGCTGGCGCTGTCACAGCAGCAACTGGCCGAGGCCCGGGCCGAAGCGGCGCGTTGGCAGGAGCGGGAAAAACATCAGCAGGAACGGCTGCTGTGGCTGGAACAAAGTCGCGAGCAGATGAAAAAGGATTTCGAGGCGCTGTCGACGAAAATTTTTGAGGAGCGCTCGCTGAAGTTGCAGGAACAGAATCGTACCGGGCTCGATGATGTGCTCAAGCCGTTCCGTGAGCAGTTGCAGGACTTCCGTCGTCGGGTCGATCAGATTCACAGCGACGATAACCGTCAGCAAGCAACACTCCTGGAGCAGATTCGAAATCTGCAGCAGCTCAACCAGAAAATGGTTGAGGATGCTCGTCACCTGACTAATGCGCTGAAAGGTCAGACCAAAACCCAGGGCAACTGGGGTGAGATGATTCTTGAACGGATTCTGGAAGAATCCGGGTTGGTTCGTGGTCGTGAGTATGAGTCCCAGGTGTCGATGACCTCTGAATCCGGGCAGCGCCGGCAACCTGACGTGATCGTCCATCTGCCGGATAACAAGGATGTGATCATTGATGCCAAGGTGTCGCTGACCGCGTATGAGCGTTTTTGCAGGGAAGACGATGACGAGCTGCGCAAGGCAGCACTGGATGAGCATGTGCAGTCACTGCGTTCACATATTCGTGGTCTGAACCGGAAGGAATACGAAGGCCTGGATGGTGTGCAGACGCTGGATTTCGTGCTGCTGTTTATTCCCGTCGAGGCGGCGTTTCTGTCGGCCATGGAAAAGTCCCCGGAGCTGTATAACGAGGCCTATAACAAGCATATTGTGCTGGTCAGCCCGACCACCCTGCTGGTCACCCTGCGCACCATCAACAATATCTGGCGTAACGAGTACCAGAATCGTAATGCGCTTGAGATTGCTGACCGCGCCGGCAAGATTTGCGATCAGGTCGCGCTGATTGCCGAATCACTGGATGATGTTGGCGATAAACTGGGCAGGGCACAGAAAGCTTTCGATCTCAGTTATGACCGTCTCAGTCGTGGCCGTGGTAATTTGCTGTCGCAGGCACACAAGCTGGAGTCCCTCGGTGCCCGCGCGCGCAAGCAGTTGCCCGCGCCACAGGATGATGACTCGGAAGACTGAATGCAGCAGGCAAAAAAAAGCCCGACTGTCCGGGGGAGGAGATGTCGGGCTAGCCACTCTGAAGCGCGTCGGAGGCAGGGCGCCTCCGCGTCTGTGCCGGTGTCACATCGAGGAGGATGACACCGCAGGTGAATGATGCACGTCTGAATCATTTTCGACAATGCTGCGGTTAGAACGATTCATTATCGCTAAAGCGGCACCATTCCGTGTTGAAATATGCGTAACGTTACTCATCCTTTTTGTTGAGATTAAAGTCTCAGAGACAACTGTATTTGTGAACGCCTGTTACTCGATCAGCCGGATAATCCGGTTTGTCTTTCCCCGATGATCAACGTCGACAGGTTGGCTGCTGTCACCGACACTGGCCAGTTCAGCATGTGGACCGTTCCAGGGTTGCAGCCGGATTCGGGTGCTGTCGAGCTGGTCGACAAACGGGTATTTAATGACATCCAGATAAGGTGAATGATCGAAATCTGCAGCGAAATAGATGCCGGGCTGGCGACTGAACAGCCTTGCCTTGCCATCGCGTTGCTGTTTGATCAGTGGCAATACCGGAAACTGGACAAACTCGAAGGCTTCTCCGATGGGAGTGCCAACCAGCTGGCGCAGCAAACTGCCTGCCAGCGCTGCAAAGGCACTGCATCGCCAGCGCCGTGGCAGCCATCCCCACGGTAGCAACAGCACCACAATCGCAAACCAGGACCGTTGCGCTCCCAGTCCCAGCCGGCTGATAACGTGGCGCAGTGCCGCGCCGGACTCTTCCGCCTGCAAACCACGTGGCCGACAGATACGCAGATGTTCATGTTCCAGCGCCGACAGCGCCCGCAGACGGACACCGCTGTCGAGGCGAGCTTCGATAATCAGCCGGGTATCGGCGCTGCAGGGCAGGTAATCAGACAGCTGTCGGCGCAGCCCCGGGTCAGCAATGTCATGCAGCTGGCCAAGATACAGGCAGGCTCGTGACCAGCGCGATGACGTCACGGTTTTCAACGCTTCATCAAGCCGCGCTCGGCCATCAATCAGCAAGACATCACCTGGTTGCAGTGTGCGGCAGAGCCGGTCGAAATCGGACAGGCGAATGACGCCGCCGGGATGTTCATGTTGTAGCCAGTTGCAGCACCACTGATACAGGCGACTCAGGTCCATTGTCTTTGCCACGCTGGTCGGTTCATGTCGGGCGCCACGTTACAGCAGCGCCAGCGCCCGGTCGATGACCTGATCCTGAGTGTAAAAGTGAGGCGAGAAACGAATGCCACCGCCACGCGGGGCGCAGACCACGCCGGCATCCCGCAGCCGCTGGAACAGGCTGTCGCTGTCCTGCCTCGGCGAACGGAAGGTGACGATGCCAGCGCGTCGATCCGGCTGCGGCGGGCTCAGCAGCAGCATGCCCCGAGCCAACAGGCCGTCCTGCAGGCGCTGGACTCGGCTTTGCAGCAGTTCGCTGACCTGATCCATGCCCACTTCCAGCAGC
>JBFHPX010000046.1:0-12142 GCA_041592575.1 Alcanivoracaceae bacterium | reverse complement strand
TTTACCACCGAGCAGGACTGGCCTTCCGGGCAAACCTATCAGGTGCACTTGCCGGCGGAAATATTTGCCGACGGTATTGAGTTGGCAGCAAATCCCGTGAAGTTCAGCACCCTGCCTTTCACGGTGGCGTTGAAGAAGTATGCGTTCTATCAGGACCCCGAGCGGCCATCACGGCATCAGGTTGTGGCAACTTTGCAGTTCAGCCACGCGGTTGAGATCGACAGTCTGCGCCGCATGGCCAGTTTCAGCATGCGTGCTTCCGGCGCCCCGGTTACCGCCGCGGCTGAAAGCTATCCCTACACCGTGACGCTCGGTCGCGCCGGTCGCGAGGCATATCTCAGCACTGATCCGCTGACGCTGCCGGAGCAGGAAAATTTCATGCTGCTGAAGGTAGGTGCCGGCGTTAAGCCCATGCTTGGTGTTGATAAAACCCCGGCCGCTGTCGAGCAGAGCGTTCGTATTCCGTCGATCAACACCTACTTCCGGGTGTCATCACTGCGCGCAGAAATCATTCGTAATGAAGAAGATGAACCTGAACAGACCCTGATTCTGGAAATGACCGATGGTGTGCGCACCGAGACGGTGATGAAAACCCTGCAGGCATGGGAGCTGCCGACGGATTACCACCGCAGCGGTGTTGAGGTGCCGGCGGATGTGATGAAGCGCGCCAGACCGATCACCCTGACTGGCAACCCCAGTGAGTTCGAGTTCAGTCAGCTGCACAGCTTCCGTTTCCGTGCCAATCAGGATCGTCGGTTGCTGGTGCGTCTACCGGCCGGGCTGGAATCCCGCGGCGGATTCCGGATGACTGTTCCCTATGAAACGATTCTGCACATACCGCGCTTTCCACAGGAAATGACCATCGTCGGCGAAGGTGGCTTGTTGTCGCTCAGTGGCGAACAGCAGCTCGGCTTCCAGACCCGCGGTGTGCATGGTATCGAAGTGGAAGTTCACCAGTTGTTTGAAGACCAGATTGTTCATCTGGTGTCACAAACTCACGGGCGCATGCGTGATGCCAGTTTTGCTGGCGGGATGTTCAGTGAGCTAAACATCAGTAAGCAACATACCCGCAAGGTCATGATCGCCGAGAAAGATCCGGCGAAAGCCGCCTATGCGTCGCTGGATCTGTCGCCCTGGCTAACTAATCCAGCCAGTAATCGCGGTGTGTTTGTGGTTAACGCCTACGGCCTGAATGAAAACGGCTATCGCGCTGGCCCTCGTGACCGGCGCCTGCTGCTGGTTTCCGACCTTGCCCTGATCAGCAAGCGCGATGCCGGCAATGCGCATACGGTGTATGTGCTTTCGCTGGCCAGTGAAACACCGGTGGCGGCAGCAACCATCTCATTGCTGGGCCGCAATGGCCGAGTATTGCTGTCGCGCAGCAGTGATCAGCAGGGTCGTGCCGAGTTTCCTGATGTCAGTGACTATAAGGCCGATCAGCAACCGGTGGCCTGGCTGGTCAAGCACGGCAGCGATCTCGCCTTCATGCCGTTTGCCAGTCACGATCGCACGGTAAACTACTCACGCTTTGATATTGGCGGCGTTCATACCGGTCGCCGTGACGGCACCTCGACGGTGCGGGCGATGGTGTTCAGTGATCGCGGCATCTATCGTCCGGGCGAGCAGGGCCACCTGGCGGTGATGAGCAAACGTGACGACTGGAAGGCCCTGCCGGCCAGCCCGATCGAGATTATTGTCACGGATCCGCGCGGCAACCAGCTGCTTGGTCAGCGTCAGCGGCTGGCGCCGGAAGGCCTGCAGGAAGTGGATTTCAATCTTGCCACGACGGCATCCACCGGGCAGTACCAGGTGGCGGTCAATCTGATTACCGATGAACGCAACCGCCATTGGACCCAGATCGGCAGCGGCAGTTTCTCGGTGGAGGAGTTCCAGCCTGATACCCTGCGCATTCGTACCCGCTTTGAAGATGCTGCGGTCACCGGCTGGCACACGTCACTAAAACTCACGGGCAAGGTGTCGCTGGAGAATCTGTTTGGTGCCGCCGCGGAGGATCGCCGGGTAAAGGCAAGCTATACGCTGGCGCCAACCCGTTTCAGTTTTGCCGGGTTCGACGGATTCTCGTTTGATAATCCGTACCGGGACCAGCAAGACACCCTGCAACGCCATGTCACTGAAACGCTGCCCGAGGCACGTACCGATCGGGAAGGGCAGGCGAGTTTTTCCCTGGACCTGTCTGGCCATGGCAATGGTCTGTACCAGCTGACTTTCGAGGCGGAAGGTTTCGACAGCGGTGGCGGTCGCAGTGTTGAGGCGCGCAGCCGCATTCTGTTGTCGCCGTTGACGCTGTTGCTGGGCAGCAAGGCCGATGGTGATCTTTCCTATTTACGTCGCGACACCGAGCGTAATATTCGCTTTATCGCCATCGACCCGTCGCTCAATGCTGTGGCCAGTGATGATCTCACGCTGCGACTGACCGAGGTGCAGAGTCTGTCGACGCTGGTGCGCCAGAGCGATGGTACGCTGGCCTATCAGACTATCCAGAAAAAAGTGCCGATCTCCGAGGCGTCTTTCAGCGTTGGCACGGAAGGCAGCAGCTGGCGCGTGCCAACAGACAAGGCCGGTGATTTTATTGTCGAACTGGTCAACGGCAATGGGCTGGTGATGGCACAGCGTCAGTTCAGCGTGATCGGCAGCCGCAATCTGGCGGGCAATCTGGAGAAAAATGCCGAGCTGGAGCTGAAGCTTGATCGCAGTGATTACCGTGCCGGCGATCTGATTGAGATGCAGATCACCGCGCCTTATACCGGCATGGGTCTGATTACCATTGAACGCAACAAGGTGTTTGCGCAGAAGTGGTTCCGCGCAGACAGTCAGCGCACGGTGCAAACCATACGGGTGCCGGAGGGCATTGAAGGTAACGCCTATATCAACGTGACCTTTGTCCGCAGTCTCGACTCGGAAGAAATTTTCACCCAGCCATTGAGCGTGGCGGTACAGCCATTCAGTGTTGACCGGCAGAAACGCAATATTGCCCTGACCCTCAGCAGTCCGGAGAAAGTGGCGCCGGGCCAGGTGTTGAGCATTGAGGTGGAAGCTGCCGCCGCCGGCAAGATGGTGGTGTTTGCGGTGGATGAAGGCATCTTGCAGGTGGCCGGCTACCGCACCCCGGCGCCACTGGATACGTTCCTGCGCAAGCGCGCGCTGGAAGTGACCACCCAGCAGATTGCCGACATGTTGCTGCCGGAGTTCTCCCTGCTGCAAAGAGCGGCGGCAGGGGGTGATGCGGCTGCTCGTGAAAAGCGAGCGATGGCGGATATGTTCGGCCAGAACCTGAACCCGTTCCAGCGCAATGTCCGTGCGCCGGTGGTGTTCTGGTCCGGCGTCATCAGTGCCACCGGCAAGAAACAGACGGTGGACTTCACCGTGCCGGATTATTTTGATGGCCAGCTGCGCATTATGGCGGTGGCCAGCAATAACGACAGTGTCGGTGCCGGCAGCGCCAGCACGCTGGTGCGTGATGCCTTTGTCCTCAGTCCGAACGTGATTACCACAGCAGCACCGGGGGATGAGTTTGAAGTCAGTGTCGGCATTGCCAACACGCTGGATGCTGAAGATGGTGAACAGACCCTGACGGTGGAAGCGATCCCTGATGTGCACCTGGCACTGGTCGATGCGACGCCGCAAACCCTGACGCTGGTGCCGGGCCGTGAAGGGCGAATCAGTTTCCGCGTCCGTGCTACAGAACAGGTCGGCGCCGCCGAGCTCGGATTCCGGGTGTTCAACGATCGTTATGATGTGCGCCGCTCCGCCACGCTGAGTGTGCGCCCCGCAGTGCCGTATCGGGTCTCGCTGGAGTCCGGCATTGCCGATTCCGGCGAGCAGCTGCTGCCGTTGCCGCGCAAATTGCTCGAGCCGCTGGCCGAGCAGCAGGTCGTGGCCGGTTACAGCCCGACCGTACTGACAGGCGGTCTTGAGCGCTATCTTCATCATTATCCTCACGCCTGTTCGGAACAGATTGTCAGCCGGGTATTTCCGGCGCTGGCGTTGATGAAAGATCCTGGTAGTGGCATTGATCGTGATCGCATGCAGGAGCAAATCAGCGGCGTCGCCAGCACCCTGTCGACCCGGCAATCGCCACAAGGCGGATACAGCTTCTGGCCCGGTGGTCACTATGTTGACGAAGCGGTATCGGTTTATGCGCTGCATTTCCTGCTTGAAGCGCGTGAGCAGGGGCAGCCGGTTAACGCCAATCAGCTCAGCAAGGCGGAGGATTATCTGCGCAGCATTGCCGGCGCCACACCGGGCCAGCAGCGTGCGGAAACGCAAGCCTACGCGATTTATGTGTTGACCCGCTCCGGTCAGGTGACCACCAACTACCTGACGTTGCTGCAGACCTATCTGGAGAAGCAGGATCCGAAGCACTGGCGCCGCTCGCTGGCGGCTGCATGGATGGCGGCCAGTTACCGGCAGCTGAAACTGGAGCAGTTGGCGACATCGTTGATCGGCCAGTACAAGTTTGCTGAGGTGACGCAACAGTATGACTGGCCACTGGACTCGGCCCTGCTGCGTAACGCCCAGTATCTGTATCTGCTGGCGAAGCATTTCCCTGAGCGTTTGCCTAAAGTCAGTGATGAGGTGATTGCCACGCTGGCGCTGCCGGTGAGCAAGGGGCAGTTCAATACCCTGTCGGCCTCGTGGACGATCCTTGCGCTGTCGGCCTGGGGTGAGCAGGCCGCGCAGTTGCAGCCGGGTGCGCTGACGATCATGACGCAGATTGGTGAAGCAGCAATGGAAACACTGGCCAGTAGTCAGCCCGGTGCGATTCGGGTTGAAGCCGATGTGCCGTTGCCGGTGCAGCGTCTTGCCCTGCAGGGCGATGGCGGTCAGCGCTTTTTCTACAGCCTGAGCCAGTCCGGCTTTGATGTTGAGCTGCCCAGCAAAGCGATTCAGAACGGTATTGAGATTCACCGCCGTTACCTGAACGCGGACGGTAAGGATATCGACACCGCCATGCTTGGCGACGAGCTGACCGTGCGCATTTCCCTGCGCAGTGTCGATGGCATGACCCACAACAACGTTGCCGTGATCGATCTGTTGCCCGGTGGCTTTGAAGTGTTGCGTGAGAGTGTCCGTGGTCAGGGGCAGGACTGGCGCACCGATTATGTTGATATCCGTGAGGACCGACTGGTGCTGTACGGATCGGTGTCGTCCCAGGTTCGCCAGTTTGAGTATCGGGTCAAGCTGACCGGGCAGGGTAAATTTGTGGTGCCGCCGGCGTTTGCCGAATCCATGTATCACCGTCACGTCCACGGTCAGGCTCTGGCCGGACAGTTTGTGGTGACGGCGCCCGCGCAGCCCTGATGACAAGGTTGCGCTGGCAGCGATGGGCGATCAGTGCAGCTGTGTTCTGTCTGATTGCGCCGCTGCTGCTGTTGGTATTAATGCCGGCGCCATCGTTATACGGCGATCCTGGGTTTTCATCGGCGGTTTATGACCGTGATGGCGCACTGCTGAGACTGACACTGGCGCCGGATCAACGCTATCGGCTGCGCAGCACTCTTGAGGAAATCGACCCGGATTTGGTCGAAGCCACGCTGCTTTATGAAGATCGCTGGTTCTGGCGTCATCCCGGCATTGATCCGCTGGCGTTGCTGCGCGCTTTCTATACCACCTTTATCAGTCGCGAGCGGGTGGTGGGGGCATCGACCGTTACCATGCAGCTGGCACGACTACGCTTCGGTATGGATTCTTCATCAATATCGGGGAAGCTGCAGCAGATGGCAAAGGCGCTGCAGCTGGAATGGCATTACAGCAAGCGTGATATTCTTGAAGCCTATCTTAATCTGGCGCCCTACGGCGGCAATATCGAAGGCGCTGCCACCGCCAGCCTGATCTATTTCAATCGACCAGTGACGCAACTGTCGTTGCCGGAAGTGCTCACCCTGGCGGTGATTCCGCAAAATCCTTCCGCCCGCCTGCCCGGCAGCGATAGCGAAGAGCTGCGCGCAGCAC
Organism: Alcanivoracaceae bacterium; assembly: GCA_041592575.1. GTDB lineage: Bacteria > Pseudomonadota > Gammaproteobacteria > Pseudomonadales > Alcanivoracaceae > PGZG01. The sequence goes on along the minus strand of JBFHPX010000046.1, from coordinate 6,169 downwards.
GATTACGTTTGTTATCGAGCTGGGTGGAAAAGTATCCGCAGGATGCACGCTGGCAGGATCAGGCTGCACAGAGCTGGCCGATAGCAGGTCGTCAGGAGCTGCCGTTTCGGGCCCCGCATTTTGTCGAGCAGGTGTTGCGTCAACACGGCGCCGGCAGTTGGCAAACTACACTCGATGCAAACAAGCAGGTATTGCTGGAGCAGCATATCAGCCGTTATTTGCAGGATCGTAACGCCGACGGCATTCAGAATGCGGCGTCGATGATCATTGATCTGCGTGACATGTCGGTGGCGGCCTGGGTCGGCTCGGCGGACTGGTTCAATGATGCTATTGCCGGCAAGGTTGATGGCGTGCTGGCGCGGCGTTCGCCGGGTTCCACTTTAAAGCCGTTTGTTTATGCGCTGGCGCTGGACCAGGGCTTACTGCATCCACAGACGCTGCTGGAGGATTTGCCGGCCCGTTTCGGCGCCTACACGCCGGAAAATTTTGATCGTGGTTTTCTCGGCCCGGTCAGTGCCAGCGAGGCGCTGATCTACTCGCGTAATGTCCCGGCGGTCACGGTGGCGCGCGACCTGAAGCCGGATTTCTATCTGTTCCTTCAGCAGGCCGGTGTGCAGCAACTGCGCGAGCGCGATTTCTACGGTCTGGCGCTGGTACTGGGCGGAGTTGAAGTCAGCATGCAGGAAATCGCCGGCTTGTATGGTGCGCTGGCGAATCAGGGCGTGCAGTATCCGCTTGCACTGGTGAAGCAGGAATCCGGCGCCCGGCCGGGCAAGCGTTTGTTCAGTGCCGAAGCAGCTTTTATTGTTCAGCAGATGCTGCTTTCGACGCCACCGCCAGAGAGTCAGCGCCACAAATCCTGGCCACTGGCGTGGAAAACCGGCACCTCCTGGGCATTTCGTGATGCCTGGGCGGTGGGCCAGTTCAGCCATTACCTGATTGCAGTTTGGGTGGGAAACTTCGACGGCAGCAGTAATCCTGCGTTTGTGGGCCGCGATGCAGCCGGGCCCTTGCTGTTCAGAGTCAGCGGACATCTTGCTCATGAAGTGACCGACCATACACTCTATGGCAGTGATGTGGCTGGCCTCAATGTGCGCAAGATTTCGGTTTGCCGCAGCTCCGGTGATCTGCCGGGGAAGTTCTGCCCGCATACCGTAGAAAGCTGGTTTATTCCTGGCGTCTCGCCCATCCGTGTCGACACCGTGCATCGTGAGGTGGTGATTGATCCGCGCACCGGGCAGCGCAGCTGCAATCCGGATGCGCCGGGAATGCGTCGCGAAGTGATGGAGTTCTGGCCATCCAATATGCAGGCGCTGTTCCGGCTGGCGGGTCTGCCACGACGTGAGCCTCCGGGGTTTCCACGAGAGTGCAGCCTGATGCAGCGTGATCAGTCCGGGCGGCCGCCGCAAATTCGTTCCCCGGACGGCAAGCTTGAGTATGGATTGCATCCGCATCGCACCGAGCCGGACCGGATTCCGCTGCAGGCGGTGACAGATGCCTCGGCAACGACACTGTTCTGGTTCGAGGATGATCGCTATCTCGGCAGCAGTCAGGGTGATGACATCCTGTACTGGTCGCCGACCCCGGGACGCTATCTGATTCGCGCGGTCGACGATCTCGGCCGCAGCGATGCGGTTACCGTGACGGTGCGGTTATTGCCGGCGAATGCCAGTCGCAATCGCTGATCCGATCATTGGCGGCACACGTCGCCGGTGATCGTGGCATGATCTGCTCTGCAGAGATCTGGAGGCATATCACCGTGATGAATGAAATGACCGGTCTGCATGAGGAACGTCTCGACCGGGTCTGTGAAGCCCTGCGTGCCACCGGCGCCTCGCGCGTGCTGGATCTTGGTTGTGGTGCGGGTGCGCTGCTGTTCCGGCTACTCAATCAGTCACAGTTTCAGCAGGTGGTTGGTGTCGAGCAATCGTTGCTGCGGCTTGCCGAGGCCAGGCAGATGCTGGCAGATCATCTTCAGGGTGAGTCACCACGACTGCGACTGGTGGCCGGGTCCTATGCTGAAACGGACCCATCGCTTCAGCACTTTGACGCCGCCGCCATGGTGGAAACGATTGAGCATGTCGAGCCGACCATGCTGTCGCAGGTAGAGCAGAACGTGTTTGGCTTTTTCCGTCCGCATCATCTTTTTCTGACGACGCCAAACCGCGAGTACAATTCGCTGTTTGGCATGACGCCAGGGCAGATGCGAGAGCCCGATCACAAGTTCGAGTGGAATCGGGTGAAATTCCGGCGCTGGGCCAGTGGTGTTGCGGCGCGCCAGGGTTATCAGGTGGTGTTCGGCGGGATTGGCGATTTTGATCCCGAGCTGGGTCAGCCTACCCAGACCGCCATGTTCAGCTTGCTCTGAATGGCTCCTTGCAGGAGCGGCCGATCGGCCGCGAAAGATTCGCCATCGATTGACGGCTCCTACATGTCGACGCGGCGTCGCAGGGCCTTGGTCTGCCCTTGCTTCTTCTTGCTGTCGACCCGCTTCTGCTGCGAGGATCTTGATGGTTTGGTTGCCCGCCGTGGCTTCTTTTCTACCGTTACCGAGCGAATCAGTTCTGCCAGTCGCGATAGCGCATCGTCACGATTTTTCAGTTGGGTGCGAAACTGCTGGCCCTTGATAACGATGACGCCATCATCGGTGACGCGGCTGTCCTTTAATGCCAGCAGCCGTTCCTTGTAGATCTCCGGTAACGACGAAGCGCGAATATCAAAGCGCAGATGCACGGCGCTGGAGACTTTGTTGACGTTCTGACCACCGGCGCCCTGGGCGCGAATGGCTTCAAGATGAATTTCGTTGTCCGGCAGGGACAGAGTCGGGGTAATAACAAGCATGACGATCTCCGTAACAGCAGCGGGTGATCGCCAGACAACCGGCGGGTTGTCGAATACCCATGCAGGAGCGGTCGACCGAGCGCGAAGGCTTTCGCGGCTGATCAGCCGCTCCTGCTGGGAGGAGCAATCACTGCTTCTTTTTGGGTGCGATGTACTTCATCAGCGTCATGAACCACATCAGTTGCGAGGCATCGCCGTCGATCTTGATCTTGCCCTGCTGCATGCCGGTCATGAAGGCCATCTGGTTCTTGCCAGCCTCCATCAGAGTTTGCACGGCATAGGGCGCATCTTCAAAACTCAGCGTGACAGTCGGATTCGGGTGCAGGCCCGCGCGACTAATGATCCGGTTAGGCAGGAAATGAAAGGAGCGTGCCGGCGCGCCAGCCTTGGTGCGCCACTGCATAACCATATCCTTGCCGGCAAGCTTGCCGCGGAACTCCGCGTTACGCCATGCCAACCAGCGCAGGCGCCAGCCAAGTACAAGCAGAATCAGCCAGAATTTCATCGAATGTCCCCGCAACAGTCTGCCCCAAGGCAGGAGTGGTGAAAGCAGAAGGCTAACATAGCCGTATCAATGTAAAAGCGCTTTCAGGTGTGAATTTCCTGCCCATGCCCGATGGCGTGTCCCGGCAAGGCAACCCACCCGGCACGCCGCACAATGCATCAGGCCCTGCCGGTTCGCCTGAAAGCGCGCTCAGGAAAGAAGTGCCGGCAGCTCTTTGTTCAGCGCCTGCTTCTCCGCACAGGCATCACCGGTCAGGGCGTAACCGAGCAGGCTGCCGTCCTTGCCGCGGAACAGTGCCTTGACGTTCAGGCCCTCGCCTTCGCATTGCCAGTCGCCTTCAACACCCGGCGCCGGCGGGCAGACCACGGTCGGGCAGGCGGGAGTCTTGATGGTCACCGGCATGACGCCGTAGCTCACCGGTGTCGGTTCGCCGGCCAGCGTTTTTGCCAGTGCCCGCGAGGCCGACATCAGCGGCAGAATATAGGGCAACACCAGACCTTCCACTTCGGCGCAATCGCCCAGCGCATAAACATCTGCTGCGCTGGTTTGCAGCAGGCGATCGACGACAATGCCGCGATTGACGTTAATGCCGGCAGTGCTGGCCAGGGCAATACGCGGACGCAGGCCGACGGCCTGCAGCACGATATCGGCTTCCACTTCATTGCCATCGGACAGGCCGATTACCAGACCATCGCCACGCTTGTTGCAGGTTTGCGCAAACGGGCCGAAGTGGAAACGAACACCGGCCTGTTCGAGACCCTGCTGTACGGCGCGGGAGGCGGGCTCCGGCAGCAAGGTTGGCAGGCAGCGGCCCATCGGTTCGACCAGTTCCACCTTGAAGCCACCGGCGAGCAGATCGTTGGCAAATTCGCAGCCGATCAGGCCGCCGCCGATAATCAGTACATTTTTCTTGGCGGCCACGGCCTTGCCGAAGCGGGCGTAATCCATCAGGTCGTTGACGGTGTAGACCTGGTCCAGCGCATCGCCGGTCATCGGTGGGCGGAATACGTCAGCACCCAGCGCCAGTACCAGTTTGCTGTAACCGAGTTTTTCGTTGCCGATCTCGACCTGCTTGCTGGCAGTGTCGATGGCAGTGACATTGATGCCGGTGCGAATGCTGACATCCAGCTGCGTCGACGTTTGTTCCGGCGTCGCCATGGCCAGCGCGTCGGCATCTTTCTGTTTGGCAAAGCCGTTGGAAAGCATAGGCTTCGAGTAATTGCGACCATCGTCGCTGGTGAGCATGATCACCGGGGTGGTCTTGTCGAGCTTGCGCAGCTCTTTGACGAGGTTGAAACCGGCCAGACCGGTACCAATGACAATAATCGGTTGCATGACAGATTCCGTGGCAGAGGGAGCAAGCAGCAGAGATGACACGGGGCGCCAAGCGCCCCGTGCGGTGTGAACTCAGATTTCGACCATCTCGAAGTCGTCTTTCGAGACGCCGCAGTCCGGGCAGACCCAGTCATCCGGCACGTCTTCCCACGCGGTGCCCGGGGCGATGCCCTCTTCCGGCAGGCCTTCGGCCTCGTCATAGATAAAGCCGCAGACCACACATTCCCACTTTCTCATGTTCAACCTCTCAGGCTTGGCAGCCGGTGGACGTAAGCACCTGGCCGCAGGACATCCGCAGGGGCCGCTAACCTAGCCATGCGGCCGGCAAAAATCAATGACATCAGCGGCTGGCGCGGTGGATCTTCCGGCACAGTGGCAGCTGGCCGATATCCCGGAATTGCCAATTTCGCAGCCGTTGCGCATAGTGCCGGCGCCAGTCAGGAGACACCGTGAAGCCCGTAAAGCCTGTGAAAATCGTTAGTCCCCACGTTTTTACCGATGCCGGACTTCACTGGCAGCCGCTGTCCCGTGTCCGGGCGCCGGCAGCGATCGCCCACTGGCTGACGGATCAGGGCTCGCTGACCCGCCGGCTGCAGCGGTTTGGCCAGTTCCGGGTGCAGCCGGTGGTGCAGGGCATTGGCCGGCCAACGGCGGCGGAGGCGATCATGCTCGGCCTGCCGGCCCGGCGTCGGGCGCTGATTCGCGAGGTGTTGCTGCTGGTCGACGATCAGCCGGTGGTGGCGGCGCGCAGTGTCCTGCCGCTGACCTCGCTGGTCGGTGCCAACCGCATTCTCGGTCATATGGCGCGGCGCTCGCTGGGGGCGGAACTGTTCCGCCGGCCGCGGGCGAGGCGGCTGGCGGTCTGGGCGGCAAGCGTTCCTGTCGAGAGACTGCCGGTGAGCGTGGATCGGCCCTGCTGGGGACGTCAGTCCCTGTTTCTCAAGCGCGGACGGCCGTTGCTGGTGGCGGAGGTGTTCTTGCCGACGCTACAGCGCCTGACTGCGTAGCTGCCAGAGTCGGTGAAACGGCGCCGGGTCCTTGCTGCCCTGGCCCTCAAGCGCTTGCTGGGATTGCCCTTCCAGTCTTGACAGCCAGAACCGCATTGCGGCGATGGCCAGCGCCAAAGGCAGATATGACCTCTCCTGCACAGAAAGTAATCGCTCACTTTCATAGCCTGTTATCAGGGCGTCCTGCAGCGCTGTCAAAGGTTGGCCGGTGCCGTCCAGACACCAGTCATTGATGGCGACGGCGAGGTCGTAAACCGCCAGATCATGGCAGGCATGATAGAAGTCGAGCAGACCACTGAGCCGGCCCTGATCGAACAGCGCGTTGTCGCGAAACAGGTCGGCGTGGATCAGCACTGGCTGGCCGGCAAGACCCAGCCATGTTCGCAGCTGTACATCGGCGCGGGTCTTGTCGGCACTGTCCGGCAGACGTGCCAGCATGCTGGCCAGCAGCTGGCGTTCCTCGGGTTGCGGGGCAGCGCCG
>JBFHPX010000045.1:0-12440 GCA_041592575.1 Alcanivoracaceae bacterium | reverse complement strand
GACTGGGTGCCGTGATAGCTGACCGTGGGAACATTGCCATCGACCTTGACTGCACTCATCCCCGGTACCAGTTGCAACAACTGGTAGATCTCCCGGGCACCGCTGGCTTCAATCAGCTCGCGGTCAATCACCGTGACGCTGGCAGGCACCAGGGATTGCGGCTGTCGCAGGCGCGCGGGCGTCAGCACCATCGGCACCTCGTCACCCGCAAACAAGGACGATGTATCGTCAAAAGCAAACGCCGGCACAGCGGCCGGGCTGGTGATAAACAGGCCCAACACGACCACAGATAGCCTCATGCTTCCCCCCGGATAGCAATCATTACGGAATCAGAATAGCAGCGAAGACCGGCTCAACAAGTCCTGAAAGGTAAAATCACTTGCCCTTGACGTGACGCATCAGGCGGCGCTTGCGCTCTACCTGCCGGTCAGTCAGCTTGTTGGCCTTGCCGGCATAAGGGTTCTCGCCGGTTTTGAATTCGACCTTGAGGGGGGTGCCCTCGAGCTTGAGCAGCTCGCGGAAGCGGTTTTCCAGATAGCGCCGGTAACTGTCCGGCAAGCTCTCCAGAGCGCTGCCATGGACGATGATACGCGGCGGGTTGGTTCCACCGATGTGGGCGTAGCGCAGCTTGGCCCGGTGCCGACCAACCATCGGCGGCTGATTGGCAGCCACCAGCTGCTCCAGCATTTCGGTCAACTTGTGGGTGGGAATACGGGTAAACGCTGACTGCCAGGCGCGCTCGATCATCGCAAACAGGTCGCCCACACCAGTGCCATGCAGAGCAGAGATAAAGTGCACTCTGGCCCAAGGGGCAAACTCAAGACGGCGGCCAAGCTCGGCCTTTACCTGCTCGCGATGGTGAGCATCAAGTCCGTCCCATTTGTTTACCGCCACCAGCAATGAACGACCGGCCTGCAGTGTATGACCAAGCAGGCTGAGATCCTGATCAGTGATGCCCTCTCGGGCATCGATGACCAGCACCACCACCTGGGCATCGTCGATCGCCTGCATGGCCTTGATCACCGAGAATTTCTCGATGGTCTCATGGACCTTGCCACGACGCCGCACCCCGGCAGTATCAATTAACGTATAGCGTTGGCCACGACGCTCGAACGGGATATAGATCGAGTCGCGCGTGGTGCCGGCCATATCAAACACCACAACTCGCTCTTCGCCGAGCATGCGGTTGACCAGCGTCGACTTGCCGACATTCGGACGACCAATGATCGCCACCCGGATGCCCTGGTTTTCATCCCCTGGACTGTGCTCGGGAGCACCGGGGAAAGCAGCCAGAATATCGGCGATCATGGCGTTGACGCCACGACCATGACTGGCGGCAATACGGTGCTGAGAGGTCAGGCCAAGGGCATAGAACTCTGAGGCGGCGATATTCTCGTCAACACCATCAACCTTGTTGATGACCAGATGCACCGGCTTGTTCAAACTGCGCAGTTCGCGTGCCACCATTTCATCGGCAGCGGTCAGGCCTGCCCGGCCGTCCACCAGAAACAGCACCGCATCCGCTTCCGATACCGCCTGACGGGCCTGATCCCCCATCGGCCCGTCAATACCATCATCGCCCTCACCGATACCACCGGTATCAACCACCACATAGGCGCGCTCACCAATCTTGCCATCGCCATACTGACGGTCACGGGTCAAGCCGGGAAAGTCCGCCACCAGCGCGTCGCGGGTACGGGTCAGGCGATTGAAGAGGGTCGATTTACCGACGTTCGGACGGCCTACCAGAGCCAGAACAGGTTTCATGGCTTCAGCGCCTGCAATCGGTAAGCGGCGACTTCACCGTCAGCACTGACGGCATAAAGAACATCCTCATGAGCCATCGGCGTCGCGGCAAAACCATCCGGGTCATGACGGCGACGGGCGACAAACGCGCCGGTCTGCGGGTCAAGCCAATGCAGATAGCCCTGCCGGTCTGCCACGACTACCAGACCGGCATGGATTTCCGTGCCGGTCAGACGACGGGCAATTAACCCTTCTTGCTTCCATACAGTGTTGCCGCTGCGCTGATCGACGGCGTGGACAACGCCATCCTGGTCGGCAATAAACAGCACGCCGGCAAGCGCCGTCATACGGTTGGCGCTGGACATATCCGCGTCCCAGTAGATGCGCCCGGTATCTTCATCCAGCACGGCAACCTTGCCCTGAAACGTGGTGACGAACAAACCGCCATTCTGAACGATAAGATTGCCGTCAATATCCACCAACCGATCCAGCTCCGATCGCCCGGAGGGTTCTGCCACACGTCGCTCCCACAATGGCAAACCGGTACTCAGCTCCAGCGCCACCACCCGGCCGCTGGCGGTACCGGCAAAAACCCGGGTGGAAACAATCAGCGGCTCGCCAAGCCCGCGCAGACTCAATACCGGCACCGACACCTGGAAACTCCAGCGCTGGCTGCCATCCTCGGCATTCAACGCCACAATGCGACCGTCCTGACTCTGGAAAATCGCCAGGTCGCCATCGGTGGCCGGCCGCGATAACAACTCGCCGGACAGCTGGGTGCGCCACAGCTCGGTACCATCCTCTGCCGACAGTGCCACCGCCTCGCCGTCACGGCTGCCAAACAGCAGCCGACCATAACCGGCACGCACACCTGTGGATATCCGCACACCGGTGCGCTGACGCCAGAGGGTATCGCCATTGTTGCGATCCAGCGCCCGCACCCGACCGTACAGGTCGACAACAAAAACTTCCCGTTCGGTCACCGCCGGCAGCAACTGCAACGGGCGGCGCATGGAGCCAAAGCCGATGTAGCGGTGCCAATCCCTGCTGACACTGTAACCGCGCTCAAATCCCTCCAGCGGCGTCGGCTCTACTTCCCTTGGCTTGTTGCTGCAAGCAGCGAGCAGCGCGCACAGCGCCAGCGTCAAACACAGCCTCAGGCCGGACAAAGAACGACGGTGCAGCAGCAAATCAGTCATCAGGATGCCGGCACCAGATCATCAAGCTTCATCTGCACCAACTCGCGATGACCGGCACCATCTGCCTCCAGAGCGGCCAACGCAGACTGATAGGCTGCGCGAGCCGCCTCGAGATCACCGCCGGCACGGGCGAGATCGCCACGCAACTCGAATGCCTGTCCCTGCCAGGGCTCTGGCCAGGACGCGTTCAGCACCTGCTCGGCAGCATCGATATCCCCGGACTGCAGCAGCACCCGGGCCAGACGGGTCCTCGCCGTCCAGCCGATCGCTTGCGTGGCGGGGCGATCCATTACCTCCCGGAGCAGCACGGCGGCCCTGGCATAGTCCTGATCCTCAACCGCCAATCTGGCCAGAGTAAAACGACCATAATCGGCATAACTGGTGGAGCCATACTCGCTGACCAGCTTCTCTGCCGCCGCCTGCACCTGCTCCGCCTGTGCTGCGCTATCCGGAACAGCACGAGCCTGATCCATCGCATCGGTCAACTGCTGATACACCGCAGAAGCGGCTTCCGCCTTTTCCTGAGTACTATTTTGCCAGTAACGCCAGCCAGCCAGAGCCGACACCGACAGGACGATCGCCAACACCACCGAGGTGCCGTTCTCTTCCCACCACTTGCGCAGTCTTTCGACCTGTTCTTCTTCGCTATAGTCGGTCATTACCGCTCTCCTTGTTGGATTCGTTCACCGGCATCCCGGCTTGAAGCTTCATTAATACCGCTAGTCTTTCTGCCAGGCCGGTCCGGACAATACGCTCCTGATCGCCACCGCCGCGCAGTGGCTTGAGACTGACCTCGCCACTGGCAAGTTCATCCTCACCAACAATCAACGCCCAGCGGGCACCACTCCTGTCGGCCTTCTTCATCTGACTCTTGATACTGCCACCGCCACAGTGGCTCTGGATTCGGACGCCTGGAAGCATATCGCGCAGCTGCTCCGCCAGCACCAGCGAAGCCGTTGCCGGCACAGTGCTGACAAGATACAGGTCCGCCGCCTCCGGCAACGCCGGCCGGCACTGCTCAAGCAACAGAATCAGCCGCTCCATGCCCATGGCAAAGCCCACCGCCGGCACAGCCTTGCCACCGAGCTGGCTGACCAGACCATCGTAGCGGCCACCGGCACAAACCGTGCCCTGGGCGCCAAGCGAATCAGTCACCCATTCGAATACGGTCTTGCCGTAATAATCCAGACCACGCACCAGTGCCGGATTCAATCGGTAAGCGACGCCGGCCGCATCCAGCACGGCACGCAGCCCGGTGAAGTGCTGTCTGGCTTCATCGCCAAGATAATCATCGAAACGCGGCGCCTGCTGTAGCACCTCTCTGGTAGCGGCGTCCTTGCTATCAAGAACGCGCAACGGATTACGTTCGAGACGCCGACGACTATCCTCATCAAGACGATCAACGTGCTGCGACAGGTAACCTACCAGCGCCTCCCGGTAACGGGCCCGATCCTCGCTGTCACCGAGACTGTTCAGCTCCAGCACAACCTTGTCCTGCAGACCCAGATCACGCCACAGCCTCGCGGTCATCAGAATCAGCTCGGCATCGATATCCGGCCCGGCCATGCCAAACGCCTCGACACCAACCTGATGAAACTGCCGGTAACGCCCTGCCTGCGGGCGCTCATGCCGGAACATCGGTCCGGCATACCAGAGTCGCTGCACCTGGTTGTAGAGCAGGCCGTGCTCCTCCGCCGCGCGCACGCAGCTGGCGGTACCTTCAGGACGCAAGGTCAATGAATCACCATTGCGGTCGTCGAAGCTGTACATCTCCTTCTCAACGATATCGGTGACTTCACCAATAGAGCGTTTGAAAAGCTCGGTGTGCTCAACGATGGGCATGCGGATCTCGCCATAACCATAACCCTGCAGCAGATTACGGATACGGTTCTCCAGCCACTGCCAAAGCGGTGTCTGCGTCGGCAGAATATCATTCATGCCGCGAATGGAACTGATCTTCTGACTCAACTTGGCACTCCGAAAACGGTCAGGGCTGACTGCGAACGATCACGCCCTTCTCCTCGTCGTCACGAATTTTCTTCACCTTGGCCCGGACCATACGTTCCAACTCGGTAACCAGATCCTCAGCGCGGATGTGATGGCTTTTCTCGCCATTCTCATAGGCCAGATTATTCGGCGTACCCCCAGTCAGACCAACGTCTACCTCGCGAGCCTCACCGGGGCCATTAACCAGACAGCCGATAACGGCAAGGTCGACCGACTCATTAATATCCTCAAGCCGCGCTTCGAGCTCATTCACGGTGCTGATGACATCAAAGTTCTGTCGGGAACAACTCGGGCAGGCGATAATATTGACGCCCTTCTTGCGCAGTTTCAGGCTTTTCAGAATATCAAAACCAACCCGGATCTCTTCCACCGGGTCCGCCGCCAGAGAAATACGAATGGTGTCGCCAATGCCTTCCATCAGCAGCATGCCGAGCGCCACGGATGACTTCACGGTACCGGCTCGCAACACGCCGGCCTCAGTTACACCAAGGTGCAACGGCTGCTCAATCTGGGCTGACAGCTTCCGGTACGCCTGCACGGTCATGAAAACATTGGATGCCTTGACGCTGACCTTGAAATCCTGGAAATCATAGCGATCGAGAATCTCAGCGTGACGCAGCGCCGACTCCACCAGTGCGTCACTGGTCGGTTCACCGTATTTACGCTGCAGCTCCTTTTCCAGAGAGCCGGCGTTGACGCCAATACGAATCGGAATGCCATGATCCTTTGCTGACTGTATCACTGCCCGGATGCGATCCTCACGACCAATATTGCCAGGATTGATCCGCAAACAATCCACACCGAGCTCGGCAACGCGCAGGGCAATCTTGTAGTCATAATGAATGTCCGCCACCAGCGGCACATTGACCAGCTTGCGAATCGCACCGAAGGCTTCTGCAGCCTCCATGGTCGGCACTGACACACGAACTATATCCGCCCCGACGTCTTCCAGACGGCGGATTTGCGCCACCGTGGCCTGGACGTCACAGGTTTCGGTATTGGTCATGCTCTGCACCGCAATCGGCGCATCACCACCCACCGGCACCTTGCCAACCATGATTTTCCGGGTTGGCCGGCGCTTGATTTCAATTTCGGGATGCATCACGACACCTCAGGGGCTCACGGAGCCCGAACGGTAATCACCTGGCCGGGAGCCACTACCGGCACCCTTACGCTGGCATCGTTAACGAAAATCTCACTGACTGCTGCGGCATTGCCCAGAGTAATACGGAACGGGCCACGCCCATCCAGCTGCAAGGGCTGATTCTCATCCCGCTGGCCAACGTAGATTTCGTCGCCGTCCGCATTGCGCACACGCAGCCAGCAGACCTCCTTGAAACGAATCAAAAGACGATCAGAGCTCGCCGTCGCCGCATCCGTGGTAACCAGCTGCTGTGCGGGAGTTACGCTGGCCGTCGCTCCACCCGTGTCAGTAGCCGGGTCGTCCTGCTGCTGCATCGCACCACTTTCAGCAACCGATTCGGACGACGTGAGTTCCACCTGTTCTACAGGAACATCCTCACTCACTTCCGAAACCTCTAACTGCTCGACCAGCCGCTCCGGCGGCTCAACCGATACAGGCCAGAGCAACCAGACAATCAGAGCAAAGCCGACCGCCCCGCCAATCCACCAGGACCGGCGGTCAGGTGCCGCAGGCGGCGGACTCGATACCGGCGGCGGACGCGCCTCATCCGCCATCTGCTGATACAGATTGGCCAACTCATCGCCAGGCAAATTCACCAACTTGGCGTAGTTCTTGATGTAACCGCGAACAAAAGCCGCTTTCGGCAAGCGATCATAATCATCTGCTTCCAGCGCCCTGATATAGCTCACCGAAAGATGCATACGATTGGCAATCTCTGCCTGTGTCAACCCGGCAGCCTCACGGCCACTGCGCAGCCTTTGTCCTGGCAACAACAATCGCCCTTGCTCGGTTTCCGTCATCACTGCCTCCCGCCGTCAACCCAGTTTCGCCACTCACGATGCTCCGGGGAGTTTGGATACAGCTTACTCAGCGCCAACTCATAGCTCGCCAGCTTGTCCATGGACTTCTGTCTGGCAGCCAACCGAATGCCCAGCCATAAACCGCGAGCCGGCTGAGCATCAATGCCTGCCTCGTAAGCGTCATAGGCTCTTTGCGCAGCACGAAACTCATCCTTCTTGAAATATATCCATGCTATCTCTAGCAACGGCTGCGCCAGCTCAGAGTTCAGGCGCAACGTAGTATTGAACGCCTCAAGTGCTTCGTCGTCACGACCCAGCGCCATCAAGGCGCGGCCCTTGTTCTCGAATGCAATTGCCCGATTATCATAGGAGGGATCATCGGCAGCTCTGGAAAATTGCTCAAGCGCATCCTTGTACTTGCGTTGCGACAACAGCAGCGCGCCGTAATTATTTCGCGCCAGTGAATAATTCTTGTTGTAGCGAATTGCCTTGCGGAAGTGCTGCTCTGCCCTCTCCGCATCACCTTCATAGTTGTACAAAAGCGCCATGGCATTGTGTGCCTCGGGGCTGCGCGGTTCACTTTCCAGCGCACGGGAAATATGACGACGAGCCTCGGTCGGCTGCCCCATCTGCAAATACTCAAAGCCGGCAGCAACCCGCCGGGAGACAGCCATATCCGCATTGGGCGGCGTGGTTTTTTCGAGCACCATGCATGAAGCCACCAGGAAAGGCAGCAATACGGTCAAAAGTCGGGATCCGGTCCGGACAACAATATTCATGGTGTTCCTCACGATGCCGCTGCGCCATCGGCGGAATCGCCGGCGCGCAGGAACACTTCTTTTTGCCAGCGCTCACTGCGCCGGGTACGGTCCATCACATCGCCAACCAACTGACCGCAGGCCGCATCGATATCATCACCACGGGTAGTACGTACTGTGGTCAGCAGACCGCGATCATTCAGAAACTTGTGGAAAGCCAGAATGTCGCGCTTCTCAGAACGCTCATAACCCGCGTGCGGAAACGGGTTAAACGGTATCAGGTTCAGCTTCACCGGCAGGTTACCGAGCAGCTTAACCAGCTGTCGTGCATGCTCGGGCTGATCGTTCACACCTTTCAGCATCACATACTCCATGGTGATGCTTTTGCGTTTATCCGGACGCTTGTCACTGTAACGACGACAGGCAGCGAGCAAATCGGCGAGCGGATACTTGCGATTCAACGGCACCAGTTTGTTACGCAGCTCGTCATTGGGCGCATGCAGCGAGATCGCCAGCGACACATCCAGCTCCTCGGACAACCGGTCGATCATTGGCACCACGCCGGACGTGGACAGGGTAATGCGCTTCTTGGAGATGCCGTACGCCAGATCATCCTTCATCACCCGCATGGCCCTTACCACGTTATCAAAGTTCAGCAGGGGCTCGCCCATGCCCATCATGACAACGTTGGTGATCGGGTGTTCCCCGAGGTTCTTGCGCGGCCCGAAGGAACGGCTCGCCAGCCACACCTGGCCGATGATCTCGGCACTGGTGAGATCGCGCTGGAAACCTTGCTTGCCGGTAGAACAGAAGCTGCAATCTACCGAACAGCCAACCTGTGAAGACACACATAAAGTGCCGCGGCGGCCATCCGGAATAAATACGGTTTCGATGGCACCACCGCCATCCACCTTGAATACCCACTTGCGGGTACCGTCCCGGGAAATCCCCTCATGGAGGATTTCCGGGGCACGGATCTCGGCAATGGCCGAGAGTTTGTCACGGAGCTTTTTGCCGACATCGGTCATCTGCTCGAAACTGTCAGCCTGATGGATATGCATCCATTTCAGCATCTGATGGGCACGGTACTTTTTCTCTCCCAGGGAAAGAAAAAATTCCTCCATCTCGATGCAGGACAGGCCGAGCAGGTTGATCTTGTCAGTCATAACGGCTCCGGAGCCTGCTCAGCGAGTACGCGCGCAGAGCTCGTCAGCAGCAAAGAAATAAGCGATTTCGCGCTCTGCCGAGGCGGCCGAGTCGGAACCGTGCACGGCGTTCTCGTCAATGGTGCTGGCAAAATCAGCACGAATGGTGCCCGCTGCCGCGTCCTTCGGGTTAGTAGCACCCATCAGATCACGGTTCTTGGCCACTGCACCTTCGCCTTCCAGCACCTGCACTACCACCGGACCGGAGGTCATGAAGGACACCAGATCCTTGAAGAACGGGCGCTCTTTATGCTCGGCATAGAAACCACCGGCTTTCTCGTCCGACAGATGGACCATTTTCATGGCCACGATCCGCAGACCAGCCTTCTCGAAACGGCTCTCGATCTCACCAATGACATTCTTGGCCACGGCATCGGGCTTGATAATGGACAGGGTACGCTCAACAGCCATCGGATCCTCTCTTTCGGCTCGGGTTTCGGATAAAGTTGCGGCCCGCGACCACCACTCAGGTGCGGCCAGACGCGGGAGCGCGGCATTATACGCATCCGGAGGCTGATTTTATACCATTCCCGGAGTCGGTCATGAGGTTGCTATGTAAGCACACACTTACCGAGCATCGCCGAACATCGCAACCGCTGACCCCGTCTTCACCTGATCAATAGTTGACTGTTTTAGTCAGGTATTGAGACAATTCGGCTGCGCACGCGCGGGCCCGGAGAGCATGTATGAGCACAGACGCCGAAATCGACAAACTGGTACGCCGTGAGTATTCTGCGGGCTTTACCACCTCCGTAGAGTCGGAAACCCTGCCGCCAGGGCTGGATGAGGGCGTAATCCGGCATATTTCGGCCCGCAAGGGCGAGCCCGAGTGGCTGCTGGAATGGCGTCTGGAGGCCTATCGCAAGTGGCTGACCATGACCCCGCCGCAGTGGGCTCATATCCACCATCCAGCGATCGACTTCAACGAAGTCTCCTACTTTTCCGCCCCGAAGAGCATGGCCGACAGACCGAAAAGTCTCGACGAGGTCGATCCGGAGCTGCTGCGCACCTATGAAAAACTCGGCATCCCGCTGCACGAGCAGGCCGCACTGGCCGGTGTTGCCGTGGATGCGGTATTCGATTCGGTGTCCATTGGCACCACCTTCCGCGGCAAGCTGAAAGAAGCCGGGGTGATCTTCTGCTCGATCTCTGAAGCGGTGCATGAGTATCCGGACCTGATCAAGGACCACCTCGGCTCGGTGGTTCCGCAGGGCGACAATTTTTATGCCGCACTGAACTCGGCGGTGTTCTCCGATGGCTCCTTCGTCTATATCCCCAAAGGTGTAAAGTGCCCGATGGAGCTGTCCACCTATTTCCGCATCAATGAAGCCAAGACCGGCCAGTTCGAGCGCACCCTGATCGTTGCCGATGAAGGCAGCCAGGTCAGCTATCTGGAAGGCTGCACCGCGCCAATGCGCGATGAAAACCAGCTGCATGCGGCGGTGGTTGAGCTGGTGGCGCGCAAGGATGCCAGGATCAAATACTCCACCGTGCAGAACTGGTATCCGGGTGATGAAGAAGGCCGCGGCGGCATTTACAACTTCGTCACCAAGCGCGGCGTCGCCCACGAAAATGCCCATATTTCCTGGACTCAGGTGGAAACCGGCTCAGCCATTACCTGGAAATATCCGAGTGTGATTCTGCGCGGTGACAACTCGGTCGGTGAATTCTATTCCGTGGCGCTGACCCGTGGCCGCCAGCAAGCCGACACCGGCACCAAGATGATTCATCTGGGCAAAAACACCAAAAGCACCATTATTTCCAAGGGCATCTCGGCCGGCCGTAGCCAGAACGCCTATCGCGGGCTGGTGCGGATCAGCCCGAGGGCCGAAGGCGCGCGCAATTTTACCCAGTGTGACTCGCTGCTGATTGGCGACCAGTGTGGCGCCCATACCTTCCCCTATATTGAAAGCCGCAACCCGTCGGCGACACTGGAACACGAAGCCACCACATCCAAGGTCAGTGATGACCAGCTGTTCCTGTGCCGGCAACGCGGCATTGATACCGAGAAAGCGGTGTCGATGATTGTTAACGGTTTCTGCAAGGAAGTATTCCGCGAGCTGCCGATGGAGTTTGCCGTGGAAGCCGGCAAGCTGCTGGAAGTGAGCCTCGAAGGCTCGGTCGGTTAATCCCGCCACGCTGATTGATCTATTACGTATTCAGGATATGCACATGCTTGAAGTTCGCGATCTGCACGCCGCCGTCGACGGCAAGGAAATCCTCAAGGGCCTGACGCTGACGGTCAAGCCCGGCGAAGTACACGCCATCATGGGGCCGAACGGCTCCGGCAAGAGCACCCTGTCGAATGTGCTGGCCGGCCGCGAAGGCTACGAGATTACCAGCGGTGAAGTGTTGTTCGAGGGCAAGCCGGTGGCCGACATGGCAACCGAAGAGCGCGCCCGCGCCGGTATTTTTCTGGCATTCCAGTATCCGGTGGAAATTCCCGGGGTCTCCAATATGGAATTCCTCAAGGCATCACTGGAGGCCGTGCGCGCAGCCCAGGGCAAGGAGCCGCTGGATGCGGTCAGCCTGCTGCGCCGCGCCCGCGAAGCCTGCCAGCAAGTTAATCTGGATCAGCAGTTCCTCAAGCGCGGGGTTAACGAAGGCTTTTCCGGCGGTGAAAAAAAGCGCAACGAAATCATGCAGATGATGCTGCTGGAACCGAAACTGGCGCTGCTCGATGAAACCGATTCCGGTCTCGATATCGATGCCCTGCAGGTGGTCGCCAAGGGCGTCAATGCGCTGCGCAGCCCCGACCGCGCAATTGTTCTGGTGACCCACTATCAGCGCCTGCTTGATTACATCGTGCCGGATCATGTGCACGTACTGGCCGGCGGAAAAATTATCAAATCCGGCGGCAAGGAACTGGCACTGGAGCTGGAACAGAAAGGCTATGGCTGGCTGACCGGCGAGGAAGAATCCGCATGACCCCGGCCGAGCAACTGAAAGACAGCGTTCTGGCGCTGGCCAGTCAGGCTCACCGTGATGATGGCCTGACGGCCCTGCGCAAGCGGGCATTGAAACAATTGCAGCTGCTGCCGTTTCCGGAGAAGCGACACGAAGCCTGGAAATACACCGGCCTTAATGCACTGACCGCGGGCCAGCTGGAAAACGCCGCCGCGCCACTGGGTGAGCAAGTAGAGATTCCTGCACTGGGCGACTGCGTCATTGTTATTGGCAACGGCTTTTTGCCGGAGCAGCTGCCTGCCCTGCCCGACGGCTTGAAGGTACTAGCGCTGTCTGATAATGAAGCCGGCGAAGTCACCCCTGACACCTTGTTTGGCTGGCTGAACAGCGCCAGCCTGAGCGGCGGTCTGCTGCTGAAAACCGAACCCAACCGCAAGGTTGGCGGCATTGTTCACGTGGTGTTCTGTAACCAGAGCGCGGCGCCCTGCCATGCCAGCAACCGTCTGCAGGTAGAACTGGCCGAAGGCAGTGAGCTGACCCTGATTGAACATTACCTCGGCAGCGGCCCGGTTCTGGCCAATGCCCTGACCCGTATTCTGACCGGTGCCAACAGCAAGCTGACCCACTACCGTTTGCAGAGCGAAAGTGCCGACAGCCTGCATATCGGCAACCTG
>JBFHPX010000044.1:0-12462 GCA_041592575.1 Alcanivoracaceae bacterium | reverse complement strand
ATACCCGACAAAAACAGTCAAGTATTAAGGCACCTTCTTGCCGTCCTTGCCATTGCCGCCATTGACCTGATCCGGGTGCGGAAGATGCTTGCGCTCGTTCTGGCGCACCAGCTTGCCGTCTACCTGAGCGCCCATGACCATTTCGATCAGGGTGTAGTAGACATTACCCTCAATCACCGCCTTTTCTGCCAGCTCAAGGTGCTCGGAGGCATGCACATCTCCCTCAACCTTGCCGTTGACGACGATCTTCGGCACCCGGATTTCGCCCTGTATCTTGCCGCTCTCGCCAATCACCAGACGGCCGCCCTCGGCGCCGACGCTGATATTGCCAATCACTGTGCCAAGAATATGCAGGCCGCCGGTGAACTGGATATCACCACGAATCTCCGCACTCGGTGCAATCAGGGTATGGTTGCTGTAGTTTTCCTTTACCGGTTTTTTATCCCGCCCAAGCACCGCTTCTCTCCTGTAACTGCCAGATATAGGTTTTTTCGGTTTTCTGGTTACGCCGGGCACTGTTGATCGCCTCAACGGTAATCTGCTCCGGAACAATGTCCGCGGGCAAGCGCAATTTCCCGGTCAGCTCCTGAAAATAACGGAACCGGAACCGGGTCTCACTGCCTTCCACCAGTACATCACTGCCGCTTAGCTGCATGGTTTTCTCACCTTTGCGAGCGGCAAGCTTCAACAGCACATCTCCGGCAATGTTATTGCGATTGTCGCCAACCTGAGTCAGCACCAGCCTGAAGGCAAATTCACCCTCCGCCGAGGTGGCGGCCAGATCGAACTTCTCGATTCGGAGTCCCTGCTCGACCGAGCCCGGCGCCATGACGCTCTTGTAGAACGCCACCGCTTCTTCAAGTTCTGCCAGCTGCCCGCGCAGATCACGAATCTCGCTGCGCACCTGCTCCTGAGCCTGCTGCGACACTTCGGTGCCGGTACGATGCAGCGCCAGTTCATTACGGGCAGATCGCAGGGCCCGATCCAGCTGGTTAACCTCGGTCGCCAGACGGGCCCGGTCACGCTCCATTCGCGAGGTGTTCTCGCGTACCGATACCTGCCCGGCCACAAATGCCACCAGCACCGCCAGAATCACAAACAAGCCGCCATAAACACGCAGCCGGCGCCGCCGGCGCCGGTCCACCGGCACCAGCACCATGTCATCCACCGAGCTTCCCGGGCGCTTCTTCGCCATGATCAGGGCAACAACGCGGCGCCGGCCAAACCGGCATCTTCCGGCAGACCGAACATGATGTTCATGTTCTGCACCGCCTGGCCGGCAGCGCCCTTGGTGAGATTATCGATCACCGACAGGATCACCAGCAGGTCGCGGCCCTGCGGCTGATGAATGGCAATCCGGCAGTGATTGGCACCTTTGACGAAACGGGTTTCCGGATGACTGCCGGCGGGCATCACGTCAACAAACGGCTCGTCTGCGTAACGGGCCTCATAGGCTGCCTGCACATCTTTCAGCGCCGGCGTCTTGCCGGTGACCGGCGCATAGATCGTCGAATGAATGCCACGAATCATTGGCAGCAGATGCGGCACAAAGGTCAGGCTGACCGGAGCACCGGCAATGTCCGCCAGCCCCTGCTCGATTTCCGGCAGATGCCGATGGCCGGCAACGCCGTAGGCCTTGAAGTTGTCGCTGGCCTCGGCCATCAGCATCGGCACCTTGGCCTGACGACCAGCGCCGCTGATGCCGGAGGCGCTGTTGGAGATCAGCCGGCTGGTATCGGTCCAGCCGTTTTCCAGCAGCGGCAGCAGGCCCAGCTGCACCGAAGTCGGATAGCAGCCCGGGCAGGCCACCAGCCGGGCGTCACGAATCTTCGCCCGGTTCACCTCCGGCAGGCCGTAAACCGCCTCGCCAAGCAGCTCCGGGCAGCCATGCGGCTCGCCGTACCACTGGCTCCACAGCCCGGCGTCGCGAATGCGGAAGTCGGCCGACAGATCCACTACCCGCACTTTTTCCGCCAGCAGCTCCGGCATCATTTTCATCGCCACATTGTGCGGGGTGGCAAAAAACACCAGATCACAGCTGGCCAGCAGCTTCACGTCCGGCACCGAAAAGCGCAGGTCATAATGGCCGCGCAGGTTCGGGAACATGTCTGCCACGGCCACACCATCCTCGGAACGGGATGTAATGGCCACTACCTCGGCCTGCGGATGGGCAGCAAGCAGACGCAGAAGCTCGACGCCGGTGTAGCCGGTGCCACCGACAATACCGATCCGCAACCGCGACGGGGCTGACGCCATGACATGCTCTCCAGAAAAGACGGGTGAAAGGAGGGGCATGATAGGAAGGCAGCCCCGGCCCGGCAACCCGCCAGTTGCACAGATGTGATGCCGATAGCTTTGCTATGATGTCCGCCCCCGGCCGGAGACGCTTATGTACCTGTGGATTAAAGCCCTGCACCTGATCTCGGTGGTGACCTGGTTCGCCGCCCTGTTTTACCTGCCACGGCTGTTTGTTTATCACGCCATGGCCGAGGACGAGATCAGCCGCGAGCGCTTCAAGGTGATGGAGCGCAAGCTCTATCGCGGCATCATGACACCGTCGATGATCGCGGTACTGGTGTTCGGTGGCTGGCTGCTTTACCTGAACCCGGGCCTGATGAAGATGGGTTGGATGCATGTCAAGCTGGCACTGGTCTTCCTGCTGATCGGCTATCACCACGTCTGCCTTGCCTACCTGAAGAAGTTCGAGCGGGATGAAAACAGCAAAAGCCATGTGTTCTACCGCTGGTTCAATGAGGCCCCGGTGCTGATCCTGATTGCGGTGATCTGCCTGGCCGTGGTGAAACCATTCTGAGGGCACAAAGATGAAGCCGAACGTACTGGTGATTGCCGGCCATGATCCTTCCGGGGGCGCTGGTATCCATGCCGATATCGAAGCGATCCACAGTCTTGGCGGCCTGCCGGCGACGCTGATCACCGGCCTGACCGTGCAAAACAGCCAGAACGTGCGTGGCTTCGAACTGGTCAGTGTCGACCTGCTCGAACGTCAGGCCGAAGCCCTGCTCGACGACATGGAGTTTCAGGCAGTAAAAATCGGCATGACCGGCAGCCCGGCCATCATCCGTTTTATCGCACGCCTGCTCGATCAGCTGCCGGGCGTGCCGGTGGTGCTGGACCCGGTGCTGGCAGCGGAGGCTGGCGGCAGCCTCGGCGCCCAGTCGGTACCGGAAGCCCTGCTTGAGCACCTGTTCCCGCGCGCCACACTGGCGACCCCGAATCTGCCTGAAGCGGAACGCCTGGCCGGTATCAGTGGCGTGCAGGCAGCGGGCGAAGTATTACTGCGCTCCGGCTGTCCGGCGATCCTGATTACCGGCACCCATGACCAGACCGAGGCGGTGCATAACCATCTGTTCAGCGCCGAAGGCGTTGGTGACTGGAGCTGGCCGCGGCTGGCTGGCAGCTTCCATGGCTCCGGCTGCACCCTGGCCTCGGCCTGCGCCGCCCGGCTGGCCCATGGCATTCCGCTGGAAGAGGCGCTGACCGAAGCCCAGGATTATGTCTACCGGACCCTGCAAAACGCCTGGCGAGCCGGCCGTGGCCAACTGATCCCCGACCGCCGTGGCTGACATCCGTGGCCTGTACGCCATTACCGACCCGCAGCTGATTCCGGCCGAGCGCCTGCTGCCCGCCTGCGAAGCCGCCCTGCGCGGCGGCGCCCGGCTGCTGCAGTATCGCGACAAGCCGGCCAGTCCAGACGAGCGGCGGGCGCGGGCTGCCAGCCTGCGCGACCTGTGCCGCGACCACGGCGCCATACTCATGATCAATGACGACCCGCAGCTGGCCGCCGACATCGGCGCCGACGGGGTCCATATCGGTCAGTCCGATGGCGGCGTTGAACGGGCACGCACACTGCTCGGCCCCGATGCAATTATCGGTGTCACCTGTCACAGCGATCCCGGCCTGGCAAGGAATGCCGCCGAAGCGGGCGCCAACTACGCCGCCTTCGGCCGGTTCTATCCGTCACACACCAAGCCCGGCGCGCCACAGGCAGCGCTATCTGTTCTGGCCGCCCCCCTGTCACTGCCCAAGGTGGCCATCGGTGGCGTCACCCCGGATAATGCTGCCGCCCTGATTGCCGCCGGCGCCGATGCCGTGGCGGTGATCCACAGCCTGTTTTCTGCGGCGGACATCGAGGCTCAAGCCCGGCTGTTCGCCAACCTGTTTTCTCCGAAGGAGTCATCATGAGCCGCACTCATTCCGAAGATCTGTTCCGCAAGGCGCAATCGCGCATCCCCGGCGGCGTCAACTCGCCGGTACGGGCATTCCGCGGCGTCGGCGGTCAGCCGGTGTTTTTTCATCGTGCCGAAGGCCCCTACCTGTTTGATGAAGACGATAACCGCTATATCGACTACATCGGCTCCTGGGGTCCGATGATTCTTGGCCATGGCAATGCCGAGGTACTGGCCGCCGTCAATGAAGCCGCTCGCAACGGCCTGAGCTTCGGCGCCCCGACTGCCGCTGAAGTGGAAATGGCGGACCTTGTCTGCGAGCTGGTGCCGTCGATGGACATGGTGCGCATGGTCAGCTCCGGCACCGAAGCCACCATGAGCGCGATCCGGCTGGCCCGGGGCTATACCGGCCGCGACACCCTGATCAAGTTCGAAGGCTGCTACCACGGCCACGCCGATTCGCTGCTGGTAAAAGCCGGCTCCGGCGCCCTGACCCTTGGCGTGCCCAGCTCCCCGGGTGTGCCGGCGGCGCTGGCGGAACACACCCTGACGCTGGAGTACAACAATGCCGCTCAGGTGGAACAGACTTTTGCCAGAATGGGCGAGCAGATCGCCTGCGTAATCGTCGAGCCGGTAGCCGGCAACATGAACTGTGTGCCGCCAATGAACGGCTTTCTGCAAACCCTGCGCAAGTGCTGCGACGAGCACGGCGCAGTGCTGATTCTTGATGAAGTGATGACCGGCTTCCGGGTCGCCCTTGGCGGCGCCCAATCGCTCTACAACATCACCCCGGATCTGACCACGCTGGGCAAGGTGATCGGTGGCGGCATGCCGGTCGGCGCCTTCGGTGGCAAGCGCGCGATCATGGAATATCTGGCACCACTTGGTCCGGTCTATCAGGCCGGCACCCTGTCCGGGAATCCGGTAGCGATGGCCGCCGGCATGGCCACCCTGAAACAGATCCGTGAGCCCGGCTTCTTCGAAGAACTGGGCCGTCTGACCACGCGCCTGACACAGGGACTGGAAACCATGGCCCGGGAAAAAGGCATTGCCATGAGCTCCAATCAGGTCGGCGGCATGTTCGGCCTGTTCTTCACTGATCAAACCCGGATTGCGTCACTGAACGATGTCATGAACTGCGATCAGGAACGCTTCAAGAAATTTTTCCATGCCATGCTCGATCGCGGCGTCTACCTCGCACCGAGTGCGTTCGAGGCCGGCTTTGTCTCGATCACCCATACGGATGCAGTGATTGATGACACGCTGGAGCGGGCACGGGAGGCCTTTCGGGCCCTGTAGCAGCATTCACGCGAGCGCTGCCGCAGGGAGCATGTTGTGCCACAACAACCATTGAACGACACCGAACGTTGACCTGAGCGGTGATTGGCGGCACGGTTACGCTGTAACAAGGCAGCCGCTTGAGCATCCATGCGGCATCCTCCGCTACGGATGGAAACAGGGCCGCATGTGACTTCTTCTCTGCCCCAGGATTTCAGTCAGCGTCTGACGCAACGATTCAGTTCGGTGCGGCAGCACTCTGTCGACTACTGTGCCCCGCTCCAGCCTGAAGACTGCAATCTGCAGGCGATGCCGGAAACCAGCCCGGCAAAATGGCATCTGGCCCATACCAGCTGGTTTTACGAAACCTTTCTGCTGAAACCCTGGCTGCGCGGCTATCAACCTTTTAACGACCATTTCGAGTACCTGTTCAACTCCTACTACAACGGTGTTGGCGCCCAGTATCCGCGCGCCAGGCGTGGACTACTGTCACGTCCATCGCTGAAAGAAGTGCTGCACTATCGCGCGCATGTCGATCAGGCCATGGCAACCCTGCTGTCGCGGCCCGACCATCCGGCACGAATGGAGATCGTCCGCCGCACCGAGCTCGGTCTGCACCATGAGTATCAGCATCAGGAATTGTTCTTCACTGACATCAAGTACAACCTCTCCTGCAATCCTCTGGCACCGCAATATCGCCCAAATCAAACACACCAGTCTGAGCAAGGCATGGCCAGCACAGCTCCACGCGCGATTCACTGGCAACGCTTCGACGGCGGCCTGATACGCATCGGTAGCGATGCTGATAACGGTTTCGTTTTTGATAATGAAACCCCCGTGCATCAGCGCTTCCTGGCACCGTTCCAGCTCGCTTCCCGGCCAGTCTGCAACGCCGAAGTGCTCGCATTCATTGACGCCGGCGGCTATCAGACAGCATCACTCTGGCTTGCCGATGGCTGGGCCAGAGTGCAGCAGGAGCAGTGGCAACATCCGCTTTACTGGCAACACAGCGAAGATGGCTGGCAGGTATTTACCCTGCACGGCTTGTCAGCACTGAAGCCCGCCGATACAGCAGTGCACCTCAGCGCCTATGAAGCTGACGCCATTGCCCGCTGGCTCGGTGCCCGTTTACCGGATGAAGCCGAGTGGGAGCTGGCGGCGCGGTCGTTGCCAGTGCAGGGCCACTTCGTTTCCAGTAGCGGCGTGCTGCAACCGGGACCGGCGGATGACATGTCATTGTCCCAGCTGTTTGGCAGCGTTTGGGAGTGGACATCCTCCAGCTACGCCCCTTATCCGGGCTATCGCCCGGCCGAAGGCGCGCTGGGTGAATACAACGGTAAATTCATGTGCAATCAGTTGGTTCTGCGCGGCGGCTCCTGCGTCAGCGACCGCCAGCAACTGCGGCCCGGTTACCGCAACTTTTTCTACCCGCCGGATCGCTGGCAGTTCAGCGGCGTGCGACTCGCCAGGGATGGAGACAGCAAATGAACAGTCCACAGAAACAGGCCCGCTTTCATTATCAGGACCTTGGCCCGGCCAGCAGCAACAGTCGTGACGAAGTTCTAGCCGGCCTGCAGGAGACACGCAAACGTATCAGCCCGAAATATTTCTATGACGATACCGGGTCGCTGCTGTTTGAGGAGATCACCCGGCAACCAGAGTATTACCCGACGCGCACGGAGCGACGCATTCTCAGCGAGCATGCCGGCGACATGGCGACGGCAATCGGTACCGGCACGGTACTGATGGAACCGGGAGCAGGCAGCTGTGAAAAAATCCGGCTGCTGCTGGATGCCCTCAAGCCGGCAGCCTATGTGCCCATGGATATTGCCGGTGAGTTCCTGCAGCGCTCGGCCAGTGGATTGCAGCGGGAATTTCCCTGGCTGCGGATTGCTGCCCTGCGCGCCGACTTTGCCGCCATGCCGTCATTGCCGGCAGACCTGCCGGCCGGCCCCCGAACACTGTTTTACCCGGGCTCGACACTGGGCAACTTCTCACCACTGCAGGCCACCGGCTTTCTGCGCCATGCAAAGCGCCTTGTTGGCGCCGAGGGCAAGCTGCTGATCGGCATTGATCTGCACAAGGACCGCACGATTCTGGATCGCGCCTACAACGACAGTGCCGGTGTGACAGCGCGATTCAATCTCAATGTTCTGGAGCACCTTAACCGCATTCTACCGGCCGATTTTCAGAGGCAACAGTTTCAGCACGTCGCGTTCTATAACGATTCCTGTCAACGCATCGAGATGTATCTGGAAAGCAAGATTGAGCAAACTGTCACTGCGGCGGGAAAGAGTATTCATTTTATCGCGGGGGAACGGGTTCACACGGAAATTTCATGCAAGTATTCTCTGGAAAGCTTCAGCGCTCTGGCGGCAGCAGCAGATTTGCATGTACAACAATACTGGCAGGACAACGAGAATTTATTCGCGGTATTTCTGCTTTCCTCAGGCGGCTGATCGCGCCGGATCAATCAATCGCCTGGCACACCGGACGGCTGGGATTACGCTATCTCGGCGCTCACTCCCCTCCCAGAGGTGGCCTCACCAGCCCCATCTTGCGGCTGAACATAATCAGCAGGGCACCCATTACAAACATAACCACGCCATAGACCGCGCTCGGCACCGACATCTCGTTCGAATGCAGCAGGGTCAGGGTTATCATCAGGCCGAGGGTTGCATTTTTCAGGCCCAGCTCGATGGCGATGGTAAACGACTGCTTCAGGTCCAGACCGAGCAGGCGACCGCCACCAAGACCAATCGTGATGCCAATAATATTTAATGCCACAGCGATGTAAGTGCCATCACGAGCCAGCGTCACAACCCGATCGCCGAGCGATAGCAGGATCGCGACAATCACCAGCACTAATACTGTCATACCGAAAGCACCGACAAACCGCTCTGCTCTGGCGGCAAATACCGGGGTCCACTTGCGCAGCGACATACCGATCAGCAGCGGCACGATAACAATCACGATCAGGGAAATGATGGTTCGACCCACCGGCAACTGAATAGCCACGCTGGCATCCTGAAACACATCCAGCGCCAGCCCGGTAAACAGCGGCAAGGTAACAATTGCAACCAGACTGGCCAGCACCGTAAGCACCACCGACAAGGCCACGTCGCCGCCACCGAGATAGGTAAAAATATTCGAAGTCGTGCCCCCGGGGCAGGCAGCGATAATCACCAGTCCCACTGCCAACAGTGGATCGAGGTGCATTACAAAGGCCAGCGCGAAAGCTGCCAGCGGCAGGATCAGGACTTGCGCGAGCAACCCAAACAGGGTTGCCTTCGGCGCGATCAGAACTTCGCGAAAATCCTTCGGCGTCAGGGTAAGACCCATGCCGATCATGATCAGGAACAGTGCCGCCGGCAGTCCGATGTCGACCAATCCACCCTGCATGCGCGTCCCCCGCCTTCCTGTATTTTTGATTGCGCTTCAGTGGCGCGAAGTTATGCCACTGCAATGCGCCGCCACGGCCTGGCTTGCTCAATTTCGAAGGCCAGTTCCAGCAATGTACGCTCCGCGCCGTGCGCTGACGAGAACTGTACGGCAATCGGCAGGCCTTTTGCAGACTGTCCCATCGGCAGGGAAATGGCGGGACTGCCGCTGGCGTTGTTCATCGGCGTAAAGCTGACGTAGTTCATCATCCGCTCAAATAGCTCATCGAACGGCACATCCGGGCTGATATAACCCAGCTCCGGGGTGACATGAGCCAGCACCGGGGAGATCACTGCATCATAACCACGCATGGCTTTTGCATACTGCTGCCAGGTACGCTGCAAACGCACTAGCACAACCGGCAAACGCCAGCCCCGTTTACGGAAGCGTTCGGCCAGACCCTTGCTCAAGCCATCAAGCTGCTCGGCATCAAAGCCCTTACCGAAACTGTGCTGGCCAAAACGGCTGGCCATAAAGGCGAGAAAGCCCCAGTAATCGGAAAAATCATCGACGAACGAAGGCTTCACCGGCAACGGCATCGGCTCGACAAGATGACCGAGACTCTCCAGCAAGGCCACCGTCTGCTCGACCGTGGCGCGGGTTTCCGGGCAAGTCTGGCCAGTGAGGGAGTCCATTATCAGACCAATTTTCAGGCGTTTCCTGCCCGGCCCTTCCACCAGACCGACCTGCGGCAGTTTTCGGTTTTGCCAGTACTGCTCGGCGCCGGCAAAAAAGTGCGCAGTATCACGCACGGAGCGGGTGACAACACCATCGCAAACCACATTCACCGGCAGGGTCTTCGACATCTCGTTGGTAACAAAACGGCCGCGGGTGGACTTCAGCCCGATCAGGCCACAGCAGGCCGCAGGAATCCGGATCGAACCGCCGCCATCATTAGCATGAGCTATCGGCACCGCACCGGCCGCCACCAATGCCGCCGAACCACCGGAGCTGCCGCCACAGGAATGATCCGTGTGCCAGGGATTACGCGTCGGCGCGGCGCCCTCATATTCGGTGGTGCCGTTAAAGCCGAACTCAGGCAACGTGGTTTTGCCAAGCAGGGTAAAGCCCTGAGCAAGATACTGCTTGGCGAAAGCGCCATGCTTGAGTGCCGGCGTAGCCGCCACCGCACGCGACCCATGCCGGGTCGGCAAGCCGGCAATGTCGGTATTGTCCTTGATAAAGGTAGGAACGCCGGCGAACACGCCGCTGACGTTACCGGCAGCACTCTGCCTTGCCTGATCATAATCCGCCACCTGCACCGCATTGAGCACAGCGTTGACCTTCTCGACTCTGGCGATCGCCGCATCGGCCAGCTCCCGTGGACTGACTTCACCACGGCGGACCAGCTCGGCCAGCGCCACGGCGTCATGATCCGCAAGCAGATCATCACCGAAAGCATGAATACGGGTCTGGGACATTAGTGACTCCTGTGGGGTGCCAAACACAATATTTGCACTATAGTGCAAATATGGAACCATAGCCGTGCCCGACAGGGAAGCAGGGGGCCGCGTTTTGGCCCATCACAACAGGTCGCGCTGGGCGTATACCGCCTGCCAGGCTTTGCCAGACTTCTGCCTGATCTCGGTTTCAAAGTAGAACTTCAGCCTGCGTCGGTCGTCCGGCTTGTCTTTCAATGCGGCGCCAATAATGAAGTGGACCAGATCACCGATCTTCATCACGCCGTCGTTGTAGTAGAACGCGTAGACGCTCAACGCATGGGCGACGTTGATGGCCTCGGCAGTGGACAATGCCGCACCGGCCAGCCGGTGGGTGCTACGACCATCCAGCGATTGACCACTGCGCAGTTCGTGAAACATGGTCACCAGCACCTCGATCACCTCCGTCGCCGGGTTGATATCAATGCCCGAGTTCCGGTTCAGCATCGCCAGCTCTTTCATCACCACGTCAATCTCATCCTGCAGGCGGCGGATCGGCCGAATGGTTTCGAAGTTGAGGCGGCGACGCAGCGCCACGCTCATCTTGTTAACGCCTTCGTCGACACCGTTGCTGGTGGCAACGATGTTGAATCCGGCTGCGGCATAGAGAATGCCGTCCTCATCACCGAGTTCGGGAATGCTGATGATCCGTTCTGACAGCACTGACAGGATCGCGTCCTGAAGACTTTCCGGACAGCGGCTCAACTCCTCAAACCGCACCAGCTTGCCATCGCGCATCCCGCGATATAGTGGCCCGGGAATGAGGGCGTCCTTGCGCATACCGGTGCGCGACACACGGGTATGATCCCAGTCATACAGCAGCTGGCTGACCGAGGTAACCGCACTGCCCTGAATCACCAGAGTGGAATCGCCTGACACCGCCGCCGCCAGCAATTCGGATACCCAGGACTTTGCGGTACCCGGTTCGCCGACCATAAAGCAGCCGCGGTTGGTGCACAGGGAAATAACGATGCGTCTGACCACACCCGGGTCGGCAACAAACTTGCGTGTCACCTTGAGACCATCGTCACCACTGATGAACTTTTCGACCGCAATTGGCGACATCCGCCAGCCCGGTGGTACCGGACATTTATCCTGCCGTCGCAAACGCTCAAGCTCCTCGGCGAAACGCACTTCTGCCGGGATACGCTGCACCCGTTCCACTGGTTTCATCAGCTCTCCCTCACCCCGCCACGCACTTCCGGCGCCATCCGCTCTGCCGGCAGCAGGCGCGGCAGCTCTGACATCGGAATCACGCCCTGCACTACCAGATCGATGGCACTATCACGCATCGTTACCAAGCCGGCATCCAGTGCCCGCCAGCGCAGCTCACCAAGCGGCGGCTGTCGGCTGATGATGTCGCGAAAATCCGCATTAACCTGCATGAACTCAACCACTGCCACGCGTCCCCGGGTACCGCGCTGGCTGCACTGACTGCAGCCCTCGCCGGCATAGCAGCGAAAGTTGGCGGGAACTTCCTCGGGAAAAAGCTCATGTAATATTTTCTGATCAGGCTGTACTTGCTCTCGGCAGTGCGGACAGATTCTTTTCGCCAGACGCTGGGCAATCACTGCCAGCAACTCACTGGCAATGGAGTTTCGATGCAACCCAAGGTCATACAATCGCTGCACCGCATCCACCGCGTCATTACAGTGCAGGGTCGATAACACCAGATGACCGGTTTGCGATGCCCGCACTGCCTCAAGAGCCGTTTCCGCATCACGAATTTCCCCGACCAGAATCACATCCGGATCCTGCCGGACAAATGAGCGCATGGCATCGGCAAAGCCAAAGCCGATCTTGTTCCGCACCCGGGTCTGCTGAATATTATCGATGGCATATTCGATAGGATCTTCAACGGTGATGACCTTCCGCCGGCCATCATCCGCCAGCTCCTGCAACCCGGCGGAAAGCGTGGTCGATTTACCGGAGCCGGTGGGGCCGACAATCAGCACAAGGCCCGCCGGATTGTCCAGAAGCCGTCGATACTGTTGCGCCACCCTTGGTGCCAGCCCGAGCTCGTGGAGGTTCATGGCGCGCCCACTTTGCGGCAGCAGGCGAATGACCACATGTTCGCCATGCAAAGAGGGTTGGGTCTGGATACGAAGGTCATAACT
>JBFHPX010000043.1:0-12483 GCA_041592575.1 Alcanivoracaceae bacterium | reverse complement strand
GCCGAGGTGATATGGGCTGCCGAGCTGGTGGATCGTCGGTTCCGCGAGCAGCTGGGAGCACTGGATGATTCATCGGTGCCGATGACAGGCAAGGTCGGGCAGTATATCGACCTGCTCCGTGATACCTACGGAGACAAGGTTTTTGGCAGTCAGGGCTATAACACGACCCAGTTTATGGGCGACTTTCTCCAGCTCGAGTCGGTGCAGAGGGAATTGCGCAGTGCTGATCCGGCGCAGCAGGGGGAATTGTTGCGTACATTCCGGCAGCAGATGGGACTGGACGAGGCGGCTCTGGCGCGCTGGGACCAGCTTGATGCCCAGCGTCGGGAGCATCGTGTCAGCGGTGAGGATTATATGGCTGCGAGACAGACGCTGGCAGAGAGTCTCAGCGGTGAGGCGCTGGAGCAGGCGATCCAGCAGCTGCAGATTGATCACTTTGGCGAGGAAGAAGCACGTTTCATTCGCAATGAGGAGGCCAGCGGCGTGTTCCGTTTCCAGGAATCCCAGATGATTGGGGTCAACTGAGCGGGTAGCCCGGCAGCAACATGACAGGGTGCCTACTGCGCCAGGATATGGTAAATCTTGTCATCGCTCACTGTCGCATCGTTTGGAGTCTTCCATGCCCTTTGTCACCCTGCACGATGGCCAGCCCCTCCATGTCCGTACGATTGGTCGAGGCAAGCCGGTCGTTCTGGTCCATGGCTTTGCCTCCAACTCCTCGCATTGGCTGCCCAATGTGTTGCCACTTGCACATCGTTATCGTTTTATCCTGCCGGACCTGCGCGGTTTTGGCCGCTCCTGCGCTACGCAGATCACTGATGAAAAGGTTTTCGAACAATATGCCCGCGACCTGCACGATGTGCTGGAGCATTTTCAGCTTGATCAGACGGCGCTTGGCGGCATTTCCACCGGTGCCTATATCTGCCTGACCTATAACCGCCTTTATGGGTTTGACCGGGTCAGCAAATACCTGAATATCGAACACACGCCGCAATCGCGTATTGGTGATGACTGGCAGCACGGATTGTTCTCGGAAAAGCAGGATGAGCTGTTCGCCTGTTTCGGGCGCCTGCTGGAAATGGCCGAAGTCGCCGGGCCGGAGACGCCTTACTGGTCTCTGCCAGAGGATGTGCGCCGTGAGTTTTCCCTGACCCTGACGAGGGTGTTAGCGCGGGCACTGAATAACCCGGTTGCCCGCAGTGTGGCTCGCCTGGCCGGGCGGCATGCCGAGCGCCTGCTGGCCGGGCCGGTATTTCCGGTGGAGAACTGGTTTGCCTATATTCAGGTAATGCGTGCGTTCATGAATGGTAACGACACTCGTGCCGCGTTGGCCGGTATCAAGGTCCCTACCACGCTGATGATCGGTGCGCAGTCGCGATTCTTTTCCATGGAAGGGCAGCTGGAAATTCAACGCCATGTGCCGCATGCGGAAGTGGTGACATTCGAACGCTCCGGACATATCCCGATGT
Organism: Alcanivoracaceae bacterium; assembly: GCA_041592575.1. Lineage (GTDB taxonomy): Bacteria > Pseudomonadota > Gammaproteobacteria > Pseudomonadales > Alcanivoracaceae > PGZG01. The sequence goes on along the minus strand of JBFHPX010000043.1, from coordinate 11,014 downwards.
TGGATCAGCCGCTGCAGTTTCAGCGTGAGTTCGCCCGGTTTCTGGCCCGGTAGCAGCGGCAGAAACCGGGCAATGCCAGTGCGTGTCTGATCAGGATGCCAGTTTGTGGTGCGCTTTGTCGGCCACGCAGTCCATCAGATCGCGGGCGGCGTCGAACAGCTCCCTGACGTCGCGATGAAAGAAGGTTCTGCTGTCTACGGTCTGAATCACCAGCACGCCGATTAGCTCACCGCAGCGCTCCAGAGGAATGCCCAGGTAACTGGTATAGCGCTCCTCGCCGGAACCATCAACATGGAAGTATTCGGCATGGGTCTGGATATCCCGCGCCGCCACCGGTTTCGCTGTCCTTGCGACTTTCCCTGTCAGTCCCTGATCATAGCCCAGTTGTGTTCCCACCGCTTTTTCAAGGCCGCAGGATGCCAGCATTTGCAGACGTTGTTCTCTGGTATCGGCTAGGTAGAAGCTGCATACATCGACACCCAATACAGTCTTTACACGACTAACGCGCTGTTGAATCAGAAATTCAGGTTCGTTCATGGCAGGGAGATCCGGCTGGAAGACTGTATGTCTGAAGCAATTCGTGTGCCAGACAGATTCACAAGGCGACTCGCCGAGGTTGGCGGGGCAGTGGCAGGCTTGTGCCCCCCCGGCATTTTGGCGATAGTACCGCGTCGCCGATTATCCAGAGGGTAGATGAATGACAAGAGGGATTTGGCTGCTTGGTGCTCTGCTGCTGATGCCGCTTGCCGCAACGGCATCTGACAAGGTAACTGTTGCGCTTGCCAGCAATTTCATTCAGGCCGCGCGGGAAATAGCCGATGCGTTTCAGGCGACAACCGGGCATCAGGTCCAGTTCAGCGTTTCCTCAAGCGGCAAGCTGTATGCCCAGATCAGTCACGGTGCCCCCTTTGATGTGTTTCTCTCTGCCGATGCCGAGCGGCCGACCTTGCTGGAAGAGAGTGGTCTGGTCGTGCCCGGCACCCGCAGGACCTATGCCACTGGCCGCCTGACACTCTGGTCCGTTGACAAGCGCTATGAGGGCAAGGATTGTGTCGCAGAACTGAAGGCGGGCAACTTTGACCGCCTGGCCATCGCCAATCCGAAGACAGCCCCCTACGGGGTCGCGGCGGAGGAGGCGCTTGCCGTGCTGGGGCCGGACAATCAGGACCTGACCTCCAGAATTGCCATGGGCGAATCCATTGCACAGGCGCTGCAGTTTGTCGCCAGTCGTAGTGCCAGCATGGGCTTTATCGCTACCGCACAGCTGAAGTTGCCGGACATCCCGGAGGGCACCTGCCACTGGGAGGTACCGGAGGAACTGCATACCCGTATTGAGCAGCAGGTGGTGCTTTTGAAAAGAGCGGAGAGTAATGCTGCTGCCAAAGCTTTTGTGGCATTTCTGGCGGGGGAGCAGGCGCGCGCCATCATCCTGAGCCACGGATACGGACTTGAGTAAATAATGGAGATTTTTCACTCCTGGTCTGAAAACATGCCCGGTCTTGGCCCCCTGTGGCTGTCGGTCAAGCTGGGTCTGGTCACCACCGGTATCCTTATCCTGTTCGGAACGCCGTTGGCGTTCTGGCTTTCCCGCACCCGCTCTCATGCCAAAACCATTGTCGAGGCGATGGTGGCACTGCCAATCGTTTTGCCTCCCACGGTACTGGGTTTCTATCTGCTGATTCTGCTTGGTCCGAGCGGCGCCATAGGCGGCTATTGGCTCAAGCTTACCGGAGAGACGCTGACGTTCAGTTTCGGTGGGCTTATTCTGGCCTCGATTCTCTACAGCATGCCGTTTGTTATTCAGCCTCTGCAGAATGCCTTTGAAAGTGTCAGTCGCGGATTTGTCGAAGCGGCGGCGACGCTTGGCGCCCGGCCGCTGGATGTATTTTTCACCGTGGTGGTCCCGCTCGGCGCCCGGGGTTTCCTGACGGCAGCGATCATGGGCTTCGCCCACACGCTGGGTGAGTTCGGGGTGGTGTTAATGGTTGGCGGCAACATTCCCGGCCAGACCCGGGTGATATCCATCGCCATTTACGACCATGTTGAAGCGATGGAATACGGCCAGGCCCATGCGCTGGCGGCGATGCTGCTGGTGTTCAGCTTTGTCTGCATGTTTGCGCTCTACTTTATCAATCGCAGGTGGCGCCATGACCATTGAGGCAGGCCATGTTGCGGTTTCCCTGAGCCGTCCGGACTTTACGCTGGACGTGGATATTCGTGTTCCCAGCCATGGTGTGACCGGCATTTTTGGCGCTTCGGGCTGCGGTAAGACAACACTGCTTCGCTGTATTGCGGGGCTTGAGCAGGGAGCCCGAGGTAGCGTCGGCTTCAATGGCGACTTGTGGCAAGACGGCGACCATTTCGTGCCGCCCTGGCAGCGGCCGGTGGGTTACGTGTTTCAGGACGCTCGCCTGTTCCCGCATATGACGGTTGCGCGAAACCTCCATTATGGTCGCCGTCGCTCCCGGGTGACGCCGGAACTGACTTCACCGCAAGAAATTATCGCCATGCTTGGCATCGGCCATCTGCTTGATCGTCGGCCGGCCCAGTTGTCTGGCGGTGAGCGACAGCGAGCCTCGATTGCCCGGGCGCTTTTGCGCTATCCGTCTCTGGTGCTGATGGATGAACCGCTTGCCAATCTTGACGCTGCTCGCAAGCACGAGATCATGCCTTTCCTTGACCGCTTGCACGCCAGCCTCAAGGTACCGATGCTGTATGTCAGTCACAGCCTGGATGAAATGACCCGCCTTTGTGATCATCTGGTGGTGATGCAATCCGGTAAGGTATTAGGGCAGGGCAGGCTGCACGATATGTTGATGCGCACCGATCTACCGATTCTGGGTGGTGGCGAAGCCAGCACCGTGCTGGATGTCCGGGTGCTTGATTACGACGCGCAGTACCAGCTCTCTCGTCTGCAGTTTGCCGGTGGTGAGATAGTTGTACCCGGGCGCCATGGCGATCGTGATTGCCCGTTGCGTTTGCGCATTATGGCCAGCGATGTCAGCCTGTGCCGGGAGCGGCCGCAGTCGAGCAGTATCCTGAATATCATGCCGGCAGTGGTGGAAAGCCGGCAGGCTGAAGCCGGCGGACACGTGCTGGTGCAGCTGCGGGTCGGTGAGATGCGGATTCTGGCCAGGGTCACACTGAAGTCTGCCGAGGCACTTGAGCTGATTCCGGGACAGTCTCTGTTCGCGCAGATCAAGAGTGTTGCAGTCAAGAACTCTGCCGAGCAGGTGGCCGTTGATGAGGCGAACAACAGGGAAATGATATGAACACGCGCGCACTGATTCTGCTTGCAGGTGTACTGGTTGTTGGTGGTGGCTATATCTGGTTTGTCGGCAAGGACAGCCAGCCTGACCCGCGGCCTGCGATGTCGCAGGCGGAAAAGCCGGTCAAGGCAGAGGATACTGGCGGTAATCGCCACGATAATGCCGAGCAGGACGCGGATTGCGGAAGCCATCTGGAGCTCTACTCGGGGCCGCAGCTGCTTTGGCGGAAAGTAGCGGATGAGGTTTCCGCTATGCCCGAGGCGCAAACTCTGAAAGGCGGTCATCAGTCTGATGCCAAGGTGCTGAATCTACTGGCAGTTGGCAAGATGGCGGCGGATGTCGCCGTTGTTGAAGTGGTGACCTGTGACGGCAAAATTGCCCGCTTTCCGCTCGACAAGCTGGAAAAGGATAATGAGCGTTTTTACCTCGGAGGGAATCGTCGCGGTGCGTTCAAGCTGATCGAGTTTTTTGACGGCACCGAGCACACAATAATGCGGAATATCAGTCAGATCGTGCTGAAGCCGGGTGGTCAGCGCCGGATCGGCACCGAGGCCGACCCGACGTAACCGGTTGCAGGTCAATCAGGCACGGATAATGGTGCCAACGTCCTTGCCTGCCAGTGCTGCGGTGATCTGTCCCGACTTGAGGCCGTTGACGATCTGCAGTTTCTTGATATGCGCGCCGCGCTGCATGTACTCAAGCACTACGCGCTCGACAATCAGGTCGTCCTGACCATTGTCGAGCAGTTCCTTGGCAGTGATTTCCGGAATGAACTTGGCGTCCGGGTTCTTCTTCGGGTCATCGGTGTACAGGCCGTCTTCGTCCTTGATGTAAAGCACGCCCTTGGCACCGAGGAACTCCGCCATCAGGTAAACGCCGGCGTCGGTGCGGTTGGCCGGGATCAGGCCTTCCTTCTGTGACTTTTCCCAGAACTCGTTCGGCGGCATGCCCGAGGTGATCGGCAAGCAGCCGGCGTTGAGGAAGAACGGCAGTTTTTCCAGCTCCTCCGGATAGCACATGATGCCGCCATGTTTGGCAGTGAGGATCTGCAGCATGCGTGCATTCTGCACCGGCACGCTGGCGCCGAGGCGAGCAAGCATGCCAGTAGGCAAGCTCAGGTCCAGACCGAGTGAGTAGACATGGCGGGCACGGGTGCCGCCGCCGGCTGCAAGAATGAAGTTGATGCCGCTTTTCTTCGCCGCTACCAGTTCTTCAAGAATCGGGTAAACCGCGTCACGACCGCGATCCATTACGCTTTGACCGCCGATTTTGATAACCCATACATCCGGCAGCACGGTAACAGTGTCACGGGTGGCCAGTTTTTCGTGCATTTCGTGCCCGGACAGGGATTGGCCTGCCAGAGCGTTATCCATGCCGGCGATCCAGATTTTTCCGTCTTTCTTCATTGTCGATTACTCCTTTTTATTTCGCGCGGCTGGACTTGACGACGGTGCCAACAGGCTCGCCTTTTAACGCCCGCTCCAGATTGTCGATCTTGAGGCCATTAATGACCTGAATCTGGCGAACGGTTCTGGCGTTCTCCAGGGTGCGCAGCAGTTCACGCTCGATCGGCATATCCGGCAGATTGCGCTCCAGCAGTTCCTTTGCCGTGATCTCGCGGATCAGCTCGGCCTTCGGGTTCTTCTGCGGGTCGTCGGTGTAGATGCCGTCGACGTCCTTGACATAAAGGACGCTCTTGGCACCCATGATCTCTGCCATCAGGAACAGGCCGGTGTCCGGGCCGTTATCAGGCAGCTGGCCGGCTTCGACCGAGGGTGGCTCCCAGAAGTGGTACGGCGGCTGACCGATACACACCGGGATCATGCCGTTCTTCAGGAACAACTGCAGATCCTGGAAATGATCCTTGACGAAAGTGATGCCGCCATGCGGAGCCAGCAGGAACTGCAGGATATCGCGGTTGTTCTCTTCAACTCCGCCAACGATGCGCGCAAGGCCGCCAATCGGCAGGCCCAGATCAATGCCGATGGAATAGGTATGGCGGGCGCGGGCGCCACCACCGACACCAATCACCATGCGGTGATCCGCGTTCAGGCGGGCAATCGCCTCCACCAGCGGCAAAATCGCCTCGGCGCCGCGATCCATTATGCTGCGGCCACCAACACAGATCATGTTGACGTCCGGCACCATTCCCTTGACGACAGTGGCATCGGTTTCCTTGATCAGGCGACGGCTGACCAGGCTCTCCCGCATTAATCCACTGGATAAATGGGTCCTTCCGTCCCCTTTGAGCAGCTGCGACATCTCTCTCTCCTTTGGCTTGATTTCTCGGTTACTTTTCGGACCCGCTTGCTGTTGCTGGCTGCGTGTCCGGGTGTTCCCCCGCTGTTCCGGCCAGATTGCGGTGGACAAGCAGCAGACTGACGAAGCAGCTTAATGTGCCAAACAGGAGCTGGGAAGCCAGCATCGGCAAAAACAGCACAAAAGCCAGCTGTGGTGCACCGGCCAGCACGATAACAAGAAAATTGGCGGCGAAACGGCCGGCACCGATGGCAGCGCCGATCAGGGCGAATTGCAGTAGTTTGCCACCCCGGCTTTGCGCCCGCGCCAACGGCATCAGCAGATCAGCGAGCAGGCCGGGCACAGCGAAATGGGCGATTTCGAGAATGCCGAATTTGCCATATCCCATCAGGAACGAAACGATGCCGGTGGCGGTGCCGGCGGCCATGGCGCCGAAACGCATGTGAGTGGCCTGAGCAGCAAACAGCAGCAGCGGCACAATCAGCATGTTCTTGTGCCCGGATGCAATCGGCACGCCGGGCAGGATCTGCAGTACCTTGAGCCCCATCACCGTCAGGCTGACACCGAGGATCACGGTCAGGTCATGCAGCCTCTCTCGCGGCAGGTCGGGATAGCGCTCGGCCAGCCAGCGACGGCTCTGTCTGAAGGTGCGTTGCAGCAGTTCATCAATGGCGCTCAGCCGGCCGGCACGGATATCGGCCCAGCTGATGCCACCATCAGCCTGACCCGCTCCCTTGCCGCCGCCTTTGCCTTTACCACCGCCCTTGCCATGTCCGCCGCCACCCTGCTGCTGACCGCCGAGCAGGGCCAGTGTGGCGTCTACCGTAAGGGCGACACTCTCGGGAATGCGCAGACGCCGAAGCCCGGACACCAGCGCCCCCGGGGGAGAAGTCTGCTGCAGCCAGTTACTGGCCAGAACCAGGGTCATGACCCGCAGGCACATCAGTAGCGCCAGCGTGGCACCGCTCAGGCTGAGGTCCGGAAACCAGCTGACTGGCACCTCAACCCAGCGATCATTACCGTGGCCGCTGCCGGTAATCAGATAGGTAATAAAAATAATCAGAAAAAACAGCCACATCTTGCGCCCGGCTCGGGCCAGCCCCGAAAGCGGCAGCTGATGGCGAAACCAGAGTGACAGCTGCAGCAGGAACAGCCCGGCCAGAATCAGAGGTTGATCAATCAGAAACAGAATGACTGCCAAAGCAAGAAGGTAATACACCTTGGCTAGAGTGGTGCTGTCTGAACTGACCGTCATTGCCGTCCTCGGAGTGGGTGCTGCATGTCTTTTGCGGTAGCGGGAAAATAGCATAAAGACCAGCGCCATGCTGACTGTATTCCGAGCGAAACACTGTTATAAGGAAACCGATCTCACAAAACGAGAATTAGTCTCATTTGCGATACAGTTTGGCAGGCCCTGCCTCGCAGATGGATGAAAAGGCATAACGCGCGCTGATGCCATACTAATGTGGTTGCAAAACATCTCAGTCCGGTTAACCTGTGACCACGCTCGTGCCCTGTGTGCCGGCCAGCCATTGCGTTGGTTTCCAAGCAATACTGGTCAAACAGGGCTGAAAGGAGTGGGGTGATATGGGGTCAAATCAAAAGGAGAAGGCCATGAGCATTAAGTCTTTCAACCGTAGTTCAGGCTCGCTGATGTTGGCTGTGGTTGCCGCAGCAGCATTAACCACGTGGACGGTTCCGGTTTCTGCCGAGCTGTCTTTTACTGATATTTCTGCCGACACCGCGTTCGCACGTGACCGGCCGCAGGTTGCCAAGGATGCGGACGGCAACTACCACATTGTCTATCGCATGGGTGATGCTGGCTCAGAAATTGACAGCGGCATGACTGGCTCGAATGTTGGTTACATGATGGTAGCGAAAAACGGCGATGTGCTGATCGATGAAGTCAAGTTGACCGCTGATAACACGGTCAACGTCAACACTACGGATGTTGAAGTCGGCTCTGATGGCAAGGTCTACGTTTCATTTAGCTTCCGCGGCAACAACATGAGCCTGATCAAACTGGATCCGTCACTGGCACCGCAGGACGGCACTGCGCCGGCGCTGGGTACTATTACTGACGTAGCAGAAGTTGTTGTTACCGGTTCTTTCGATCACCCGTTCATTGAACTGGACGATGCCGATAACGTGTTTATCTGGAGTCATGACGGTACCTTTGCGAAGTATGACAGTGATTTGGCATCCGTAGTGGCACCGACTTCGCCATTCAGTGGCCCGAGCAACAACGGGCACAGCACCAGTCCTATGGCGCTGGACAGTGACGGCAATGTCCATGTCGTGTTCCAGGACTGTGATTCCAACCTGTGCACTGTCTCCTATGGCATGCTGGATGGCACCGATGGTTCTGTGTTGATTGACCAGACCAACGTGATTACCGAAGTCCTGTCCACCGATCAGGGCTCGAGCACGGATGTGGGCGATGCCCCGCATGCTGTGCACTACAACATCATGGTTGACAGCAAGGACAAGGTGAGTCTGGTCTGGGTCGACAAGCGCAACGCCCCGGTCTGGGATGACTACTGCGAAGTCTGTGCATCTGGCGGTAGCCTGTTCTTTGCCAAACTGGATCCGTCGCTGGACGATCAGGACGGCAGTGCAGCAGACATGACCGTGATCAAGACGGTGGATGATGTGGCTCTGGGCCCGTACAAGTACGTTCAGGCGTACATGGGCAAGAACAACAGCGTCAACATCTTCTTCGGTGCGCGTGGTGGCATGAGCCACATTCGTGTGAGCGGCAGCGGCAAGGCTACCCCGGCGGTTCTGCTGGCTACCAATGCGGTCGGCTTTAATGGTTGGAACAAGCACTATCCTGCAGCCATGGCCGAGGATGGCAAGTTGTTCTGGCCGATGGTTGTAAATACTGATGATGGTGCCGGCTCCAAGATCGTGATGGGCAAGGTATCGCTCGGCGGCGGTGGCGGTGGCAGCACTGCTCCGGCACTGCTGTTGCTGGTGATGGGTGCAGCAGCGCTGCGTCGTCGTATGGCTCACTGATCGCGATATAGCTGGTAGTAACGAAAAAGGCGGCACCTTCCGGGCGCCGCCTTTTTTATTTCTGCAGGTATCAGTATCCTGCCGGGCCGACCGGTCGCGATTTCTCTTGTTCGGGAATGAATGTATGCGTCATGTTTTCGTCAGACTGATCATGCTGTGTTTCTCAGCTCTGTTGTTGACTTCCTGCTCCGATGAGCCGGCTTCGTCACAACAGGCGGAGGCGCCTCACGGTCAGAAGAATCAGAATAAATGGAATGAGGAGCGGGTCTGGCCGGGGCTGGCTCAGGGCAAATGTGGCTCCCGTCTGGTGGTCATCGCTGCAGATGGTTCCAGCAGTGAGTATCACCCGCCCGAACAGTTTTTCAGTCAGTTCGAGAGCCACGATATCAATCAGGGTGAGTCATTCAGGCCGGCAACTGATATAGGTCAGGTCATGAGCCGCTATTCTGCAGATGCTATCCGGTTTGTCTCCTGTGACGGGATCGAGCTGTCGCTGGACAAGGCAAAACTGGCCGAGCGTCCGGGGCTGCTGGTGCTGACGGGTCGTGGTCTGCTCAAGCTGGTTGGCCAGCAAGGCGAAGATTACGTTACAGCGATCAGGATGATTCGTGAAATCCGGTTCGCCCCGCAAACGTTGGCAGTTGCGCCAGCAGATGCAGAAGTCGATGCCGGGTCTGTTCAGGCTCAGTAGGTCAGGGTTGGAGTGGTGGTCAGGAGGGGCCAATGTTAAAGCGAATGTTCATGTCTGTTTTGTCGGTTGCGCTGTTCGCGTCGGCTGTTGTCAGTGCTGATGTGCGGGTGGAAGACAAGCGGGTGTTTATCGACGTTGAGCAGCAGTCTTTGACGGCGGTGTTCGCTCACGTGGCCGAAGCAACCGGTGCCAAGGTTGAGGTCAGCCCGAAGGTTGAGCGTCCTGTGTCGATATCAGTGCGTGGCATGCCAATGCAGAGGGCAATGGATGAAATCGCCCGGCAGTATGGCCTCAATATCGTGCTGGGTTGGCAACGTGACAGCACTGGTAACTCGCGGCTGATCAGTATTGATGTGCTGCCTGACGGTGACATGGATTACAGCTCGCTGGAGGAAGAGGATTCGCGACGGCAGCGGATTCTGAATCAGCAGAATAAACATCGCCCGGGCAGAGCCATTATCGGCGGTGCAGAAGACAAGAGCTGGCGCGCGGGGCGTGAGGCAGGCGACCAGGCTGCAACGCCAGATAACTGATAGTGCGGTCGCCGCTTACAGAAGTGCCGATCAATATGGTTCCGGCACTAGTACCGGATGGCAGTCACGTCAGGGCGTGCTAGTCTTTCGCCACATTTCTACCGAGGTTCCCGCATGTCCCTGCCCGAAATCCTGAAAAACCGCCTGCGTCTGCCGGTTGTGGCATCGCCGATGTTTATCCTGTCGAACCCGGATATGGTGATTGCCCTGTGCAAGGCTGGCGTGGTCGGTTCGTTCCCGGCTCTGAATGCCCGTCCGGCGGATCAGCTCGAAGTCTGGCTGAAACGCATTACCGAAGAGCTGGCCGCCTGGGATGCCGCCAACCCGGATCGTCCGTCAGCGCCGTTTGCAGTCAACCAGATTGTTCACCGTTCCAATAATCGCCTGCAGCACGATCTGGAAAAGTGCGTGAAGTACAAGGTGCCGATTGTCATTACCTCGCTGGGCGCGCGCACGGACGTGAATGACGCGGTGCATAGCTACGGTGGCATCGTGCTGCACGACATCATCAACAACAAGTTCGCGAAAAAGGCCATCGAGAAGGGTGCAGACGGTTTGATCGCCGTCGCCGCTGGTGCCGGTGGCCATGCCGGCACCCAGTCACCGCTGGCGCTGATTCAGGAAATCCGTGAATGGTTTGACGGTCCGTTGCTGTTGTCCGGTGCCATCGCCACCGGGGACTCGGTGCTTGCAGCTCAGGCCATGGGTGCAGATCTGGCTTATATTGGTTCGGCCTTTATCGCCACCGATGAAGCCAACGCCGACCCGCGTTACAAGCAGGCGATTGTCGATAGCGGCGCTGAGGATATTGTCTATTCCAGCCTGTTTACCGGCGTGCATGGCAACTATCTGCGTCGCTCGATCGAGCTGGCCGGGATGGACCCGGATAACCTGCCGGAAGGCGACCCGACCCAGATGGATTTCGGTGACAAGCCAGAGCTGGGTGGTGCCAAGGCGTGGAAGGATATCTGGGGTAGCGGTCAGGGTATTGGCGCGGTGAAGGAAACCGTGCCGGCAGCGAAAGTTGTCGAGCGCTTGCAGAAGGAATATGCCGCTGCCTGGGACAGGCTGCAGGGCCAGGTTGCTGGATTCCCCGCCAAATAATCACTCCCGCCGGCGCCGTCGATCGACGGCGCTATTCTTTTGCGGCCGATCCGCCGCTCCTACGCGGGCGGTAATTTGTCCCGGGCGCGCTGCACTCGTAAGTCCTGTGCCAGCATCAGCCTGGCCAGATCGGTTACCTC
>JBFHPX010000042.1:0-12550 GCA_041592575.1 Alcanivoracaceae bacterium | reverse complement strand
TCAAAGCCGCGATTGCAGCCGGATCAAGGAGCAGCGCTATGAGTTCGCGCGAATACCTGCGGCAGCTGCCAAGCCATCAGCGTGGGCCATCGAATCGAGATCTCGCTTTCCGCCTGCATATTGATGCGCCACTGCTGGCAGGATTACTTGCAATCATGGCTTACGGCATGTTCGTCCTTTACAGCGCTGGTGGCGAGGATATCAACCTGCTGATCAGGCAAAGCATGCGTTTTCTGGTCGGCTTTATCACCATGTTCGTGCTGGCCCAGTTTCCACCACGCACCTTCCGCTTCTGGACGCCCGCCTTGTACGGCATCGGTCTGCTCATGCTGGTTTTGGTATTGCTGGTCGGAATTGAAGCCAAGGGCGCCCAGCGCTGGCTGTTCATTCCCGGCTTCGGGCGATTCCAGCCGTCGGAACTGATGAAGGTTGCAGTGCCGGCGCTGGTGGCGTGGTTTTTCCGTGACCGCGCTCTGCCACCGTCATTTCGTGATGTTGCCATTGCTCTGGCAATCGTGATCATGCCGGCCCTGCTAATCGGCAAGCAACCAGATCTGGGCACCGCCCTGCTGATCGCCATGTCCGGTCTGGTCATTCTTTTTATGGCCGGGCTGAGCTGGCGAATAATCGGCGCCGCAGTGGCGTTCGTCGCCGTCGCAGCACCACTAATGTACTTCCATGTCATGCATGAGTATCAACGTCGCCGTGTTGATACTTTCCTGAACCCCGAGGCAGACCCACTTGGCGCCGGCTGGAACATCATCCAGTCAAAAACTGCCATCGGCTCCGGAGGCATTGACGGCAAAGGCTGGCTGAATGGCACTCAATCACGACTGGATTTTCTGCCGGAGTCCTCCACCGATTTCATTTTCGCCGTGCTCGCCGAGGAGCTTGGCCTGCTCGGTATTCTGTTGCTGTTTGCGCTCTACCTGTTCGTCATCGGCCGTTGCCTGTGGATCAGCTATCACGCTCAAGACCTGTTCTCGCGGTTACTGGGCGCTGGCCTCGCCATTACTTTTTTCATCTACATTCTGGTCAATGTCGGCATGGTCTCCGGCCTGCTGCCAGTAGTCGGGGTGCCGTTGCCTCTGATCAGCTATGGCGGCACCTCTATTGTGACGCTGCTGGCAGGTTTCGGTATCCTGATGTCCATCCACACCCACCGACGGCTGCTCGGGTAACCCTGATCAGAAAAGGAGCAATTGTGAACAAATGCATGCTGATGATATTGCTCACCTGTCTCAGTACAACCGCGCTGGCGAGCAGCTATGCCAATCATCCGGAGGCATTGAAAGTAGCCGACGAGCTGGCCAGCGAGGGACTCGACCGTGAAAGAATTATGGCATTGCTCAGCACGGCTCAGCGTCAGGAAACGATCCTCGAGCGAATTGCCAAACCGGCGGAGAAAACCCTGACCTGGGCGGATTACCGCCGGTTGTTTGTGCAGCCGGACCGGGTCGCGCAGGGCCTTGAATTCTGGCGACAACACCAAGCCACCCTGACAGCAGTAGAAGCTGAACACGGCGTACCTGAGGCAATGATTCTCGCCATTCTTGGCGTAGAAACCCGTTATGGTCGCCACAAGGGAACATGGCGAGTGCTTGATGCTCTGGCCACGCTGGGCTTCGATTATCCGCCACGCGCCACTTTCTTTCGGGGCCAGTTGAAAGAGCTTTTCCGTCTTGAACAGAAAGCCGGAATCGATATCAGTGAAGTCACCGGCTCCTATGCCGGGGCCATGGGCTATCCGCAGTTTATACCCACCAGCTATATCCATTACGCCGTGGACCAGGATCAGGACCAGCGCATAGACCTGCTAGGCAACCCGGCCGATGCCATCGGCAGCATCGCCAACTATTTTCGAGTCCATGGCTGGCAGACTGGTCTTCCCGTCGCGGCCAGGGCACGGGTCGAGGGCGACAACTGGCGATCCCTGATTCAGCCACTCGACAAGCCCCGCACCACACTGGGCGAGGCGAAAAAGGCGGGCGCGGTATCGGTATCCTGCGAGGAAAGCCGCTTTTGCTTCAGCGGTCTGCCTGACGACACCCCTATTGCATTAATTGAGCTGCAAGGCGAGCAGGGCAGCGAGTTCTGGCTGACCTCCCAGAATTTTTACGTCATTACCCGCTACAACCACAGTTACCTGTACGCCATGGCGGCGTATCATCTGTCCCGGGATCTGCATGATAAAGGCGGAGAAGGTCACTGATGATCAGATTGTTGCCACTGTTTCTGCTGTTGCTCGGCGGCTGCACCTCGTCGCCCCCTGAGCCGCATGTATCAAACACGCCGGATGATAACGGTGCGCCCGGCAGTGACCGCTACAGTATCGCCCAGGATCATGCGCCGCAGTCCGATCGCCAGCGCATGCAGCAACTGGCCCAGCCGACACCCCGGGATGAGCCTCGCAGTCGCTACGGCAATGGTCCGACTTATCGCGTCTGGGGCGTCACCTATCAGGTACTGGATTCGTCAAGAGGGTACGTCGAAGAAGGCATCGCCTCCTGGTATGGCGCAAAGTTCCATGGCCACCGCACCTCCAGCGGTGAGCCTTACGACATGTACCAGCTCAGCGCTGCCCACAAGACCCTGCCGCTGCCCACCTGGGCGCGCGTGACCAATCTGGATAACGGCAAGAGCACCATTGTTCGCATCAACGATCGTGGTCCGTTTCATTCCGAGCGGATCATTGATCTGTCCTGGGCCGCTGCCGTGAAGCTGGATATCGACCAGCGCGGCACCGGTCGGGTTCGGGTTGAAGCCCTCAGCACGGAGCCGACAAATCAACCACATACAGTGATGGCCGCCACCAGCAGCCCACCGCCGCCGGCCGATGCCCTGTACCTGCAAGCCGGAGCATTCGGTCAGCGCGAAAGCGCTCTGTCACTGCTGACCGATCTGGCCGAGCGCTTTTCCTGGCCGGTCACGATTCGTAGCAGCGATGACATCCACCGTGTCTGGATCGGGCCGTTCAGCAGTGAGAAGGAGCGTCTGGGCGCCCGTGAAGCCATTGCCAAGTCAGGCCTGGCGACACCTGTCAACGCCTCCGCCCCCTGACTTTTCTTCTGTCCCGGCCTAGAATGCGCGCAATTCAGCGTTTATCGGGAATTATTCTGCCTGTCACGGTCCAATGACCCTGACCGCTGATACACCACATCCGCGCAACCACTGCGCCCAAGCACGCGAGAGCACGATGACACGGACCCGACCCTCCCGGCTGATTACTCTTATTGTCGCCCTGCTGATGCCGCTCAGCAGCAATGCAGATTCACTGATTGCCAAACCGCCGCAGATTGCCGCCAGCGGTTACATCCTGATGGATGCCGCCAGCGGTCAGGTGCTGGTGGCGCACAATGCCGATGAACAGCTGCCCCCGGCCAGCCTGACCAAGATGATGACCGCTTATGTGGCCGACCATGAGCTCGAGCGCGGCAACATCAGCCTGAAGGACCAGGTGCTGGTCAGCGTCAAGGCCTGGCGCACTGGTGGCTCGCGTATGTTTATCCGCGAGGGCACTTCAGTCAGCGTCGAAGATCTGCTCAAGGGCATCATTATTGCCTCCGGCAACGATGCAAGCGTGGCACTGGCTGAACATATCGCTGGCAGCGAGGAGTCATTTGCTGACCTGATGAATCGCCACGCTGACCGCCTTGGCATGACCACCACCCGTTTCCGAAATGCCACTGGCTTGCCCGCAGACGGACATTTCACCAGTGCCCGGGACATGGCGACGCTGGCACTTGCAATCATCAACGATTTCCCCGAGCACTATGCGCTCTATGCGGATAAAAGTTTCACCTACAACAACATCACCCAGCAGAACCGAAACTTGCTGCTGTGGCGTGATAACAGCGTTGATGGCCTGAAAACGGGCCATACGGAGGAGGCCGGCTATTGTCTGGTGGCATCTGCGAAACAAGGCAACCAGCGTCTGATCAGTGTTGTCATGGGCACCGCTTCGGAACAGGCGCGCGCCGTGGAGACCCAGAAGCTGCTGACCTGGGGCTTCCGCTTTTTTGAAACCTACCGCGCCTACGATGCCGGCGATGTGTTGTCGCGGGTGCCGGTTTGGATGGGCAAAGAGGACCAGCTCGATATCGGGCCATTAACTGATCTGGTTATGACCATCCCGCGCGACAGCCAGAAAAATCTTAAGGCAGAAATGAAAGTCCACCCGGAAATCCGCGCGCCGATTCGCAAGGGCGATACTCTCGGCAATGTTGTCATCACGCTCAACGATGAGGTATTGCTGGATCGTCCATTGGTGGCGTTGAACGATGTCGAGCGAGCAGGCTTTTTCAAACGCCTGTGGCACAGTATTCGGCTTTTTTTCCGCGGTCTGTTCTAGAATCCGGACCAACGTGAAGATACCGGCATGAGCATCGCCTATCTGAATGGAAACTTTATGCCATTGGACGAGGCGCGTATTTCGCCGCTTGATCGTGGCTTTCTGTTCGCCGATGGCGTGTACGAAGTCATTCCGGCTTACCGTGGCAAGCTGTTCCGGCTCGCCGAGCACCTTGATCGACTCGATGCATCTCTGGCTGCCATTGAGCTACCCAATCCGCTGCCACGGACTGACTGGACCATACTGTTCAACAGCCTGATCGAACAGAATGGCAGCGGTAACATTTATATCTATTTGCAGGTCACCCGGGGCGCGGCGGCAAAGCGTGATCATGCTTTTCCGGTGCCGCCGGTGGCGCCAACCATCTTTGCCATGACCGGACAGATCGCTACCCCGGCCGCTGATATGCCGGACACCACCACGGGCGTTGCTGCCATCACTCTGGACGATATTCGCTGGAGTCGCTGCGACATCAAGAGTGTGGCACTGCTTGCCAATGTACTGATGCGACAGCAGGCGGTCAGTGAGGGCGCCTCTGAAGCCATTCTGATCCGTGACGGGTTTGCCACCGAAGGCTCAGCCAGCAACTTCTTTATCGTTAAATGCGGGGTGATCGTCACACCACCGAAAAGTCACCTGATCCTGCCCGGCATCACCCGCGACCTGCTGGTGGAACTGGCACGTGAGCACGGTATGCCGGTCGAAGAAAAGGAGGTCACCGAGGTCGAGCTCAAGAGCGCCGAGGAACTCTGGATATCCAGCTCCACCCGCGAAGTGGTGCCGGTTACCCGACTGAACGGGCACCCCATCAACAGCGGCAAGCCCGGACCTGTATGGAAGCAGATGGCCAGACATTACGTCGACTTCAAACGCGTCCTGTGTGGCTTGTAAATACCCATTTCACCCCCAGATAGCGGCACATCAAATAACCAGCTTCAGGAACGACCATGACCATCAATGAAGATCTCTGGGATTTCCCCCACGAAATGACCCTGAAGGTCATGGGCGCTGCAGACGGTCCGCTGGAGCAGGCAGTGGTGGCCATTCTGACCCAGCACCTGGAAGATTTTGATCCGAATACGCATATCTCGGTCACGCCAAGCGCCAAAGGCAATTACATCTCTGTGAATGCAAGGATCACTGTCCGGCATCGCGATCATGTTACCCGGATCTACGCCGAGCTGAACGCCTGTCGCCACGTCAAGGTGGTATTCTGACGCCAGCACGTCAGGATACTTCCAGCACCACCTTGCCGGTGCTTTTCCCGGAACGCAGGCAATTGAGCGCCCCGTGCGCATCGGAAAACGGAAACCGGTGACCAACATGCGGTGGCGGCAACTCCATCTGCTGTAACTCCTCAAGCAATGCATGCATGCGGTCCTGCCGCTCCCATAACCAGATCAGATTGAACGCCAGCACAGACTTGTTCTCGCTGATCATCGACATCACGTCATAGCGGGGTCGGCGGAGAAACTTCCAGGCCGCAGCCAGATAGTTCGGACGGCTGCCGCCGGGGGTGAATTCGGCGGCGCCAAACACAACCAGTCTGCCCATCGGCTTCAGGGCAGCAAAACTGGCCATCTGCACCTCACCACCGATGGCATCCAGCACCAGATCAAAATTTCGTGACTCTCGTTGCAACTGATCCGCGAATGAACGTTCGCGCACCAGCACATCTGTGAAACCCTCCGCCTTTAACAACGGCAACTTTTCCGCCGTACCGACACTGCCAACCGGTTCTGCGCCAACCGCGCGGGCAAGGCGCATGGCCTGCAAGCCCACGCCTCCGGCAGCGCTGTGAATCAACACCTGATGTCCGGACTGAATATCACCGAGAGTTTTCAACGCATACCAGGCTGTCATTGTCTGCGCCAGAAAAGCAGCGCCCTGGGCATCGTCCCAGTCCGGCGGTATCAGGTGCAGATACTCGTGAGGGCTGTCAATTACCGTGGCATAGCCACCGAAACGGGTGACTCCCATAACCCGGTCGCCAATACAGAACGCCTCCACCGCTGCGCCGACGCCGATCACTTCCCCGGCGAACTCAAGCCCTGGGATAAAGCTGCCTTCCGGAGTCGCGGAATACAGACCGGTCAGCGCAAAAATATCGGCAAAGTTAAGCCCCACCGCCCTGACCTGCACACGTACATCATGGGCGCCTAGATCCGGCAATGATTCCTGCTGCATGGTCAGGCTACGCAAGCTGCCAGCCTTAGGTGTGCGCCAGACATGCCGTTGCGAAATCATAATTCATCCCTGTCGATCGCTTCAGCGATGTCCAGCCTGGCCAGCACATCGGCAAGAATGACCGGCGGTAGCTCTGAAGATTCCAGCAGAAGTTTCTCCCGGATAATCTTCAAGGGCAGCTTTGTCGCCTCGATCAGGATCGGCGAAGCCTTGTACTTGCCCGGCTCTGATTCTCCGTCATCGACACTGTGGTGAACCAATACTTTACCCTTTCCACGCCAGACAATTGCACGCTCAGAGTGGGGCTTGTCATAACACAGATGGAACCCAACCAGCCCGTTGTCCTGATCAAGCCAGACCACCAGGTCCACAGCGTCAGAACTGAACCAGCGCTTGCGGATGTCCGCCGAGCCCTGCTTTATATCCGAAATCTCTTTTAACACCATCATCCAGGCCCTGCTGAGCAAGCATCAGGGGGCAGCATCGATGCGCGCCTGAATATCCTCCCAGCGATAAAGATGAAACCTCCTGTCTTCTGACATCATCACCAGCATGCCCTGCGGAAACTGCGGCGACAATGACAGCGATGTTGCCTCAATGCCGTCCGTCAGAACTGATGTCACAGGGATTGCGGCCAACTGCGGATGATGATGCAAATCAGTTCCCACGCCTTCACGTGGATACACCTGTATGCGTAATGCATGTTGATCCGAGACAAGAATGTAGCCTGTGCCGGGCCCTGTCGAGTAAATCGCTATTCCCTCGCGATCACGCAGGAAAGGCACTGAACCGGCAGCCACAAGGTCCTCATTGCGTCCGATCAGGGCAATCTCGTCGTCGCCATTATCCGGATCCGCATGGTATTTTCGTACCGCATAGCGCTCATCCGAGTAATAAACGTATCCCAGCTCCTGATCCACGGCTATAGCTTCAATTTCGCCTCCACCGCTAAACAGGCCGAACCGGCGCACCAGTGTTGCAACAAACTGACCGCTGCCATCACCCTCTAACCGGTACTGCCACAGGTACTCACCACTGTCTCCGGATTTGCTACTGAGAATGACAAACAGGGCATCATCAGATGGCCTCTGATACAGCGCCACACCCATCGGGACCAGATTCGGCTCCTCAGCAAATACCGGCAAGCCTCCTCCATCGAGGGGGGTCATGTCAGGAACACTGAATATCCTGAGCTTTCTCGCCGCCCGCTCTGTAACTACAGCAATGTCGACCATGACGCCGTCGAGAAAAATGTTATCCCGGATGTCGACGTTGTTGGGTCTGTCGAGACCCGTGACAACACTGCTTTCGACCATGTTGCCATCCAGCGAAAATGCGTACAGGCCACCACTGCTCCGAACCTTGTCTGTGCCGAACACCAGGCTTGCAGAGAAGTCGGTGGAATTGATCCATATCGCGGGGTCATCTGCATCACCAGGCACAGGCTCAGTGATGACCTGAGGAACAACGGCATCAGGTGCAGGTTTCGGTAGTTGTCTGTCATCAGTGCAGGCGGTCAGAGATGACCATGCAACTAGCAGTAGCGAATATGTGGTATGTGCCAACCTCATAGAAACTCCCGTTGATCCAGCTCCCAGACAAGCCAACCATCGCTGGAAGGGTCACTATATTGAGTCGATTAACGGGTAATGGTTCGCTGATTCCGAACCCCTCAATGATCAGATACTCTGCACACGTAACCTTCACATTTCATAGGCGGAATATTCAAACGCATCATTGCAAACATTTCCCGCTCCGGCTCTGGTGGATGGGAGCATGGTCAAACCTCCGGACTACTCCCCGGTCCAGCAGATGTCGATCGCTTATCGAATAAAATCGCCAACTCAGTCTCGCAGCTTGTTCAAATCGTGCTCTACCGGCATGCGCTTGAACATGCTGACATTACTGCCGCCGGTATTGCCGTCCGGCAGCACACCGACCGCAGAGCCGATTCCGCCAAGCACGATACGCACTGCCTGCCCGACCACTGCCACGGGCTGGCCGCGCCGCCATTCCAGCTTCAGCATGGCCCAGTGCGAGCGAACATGCGGCACGACGTACTTCTGGCCAATTACGTGGGCACGTTGCAGATGGCCGAACCCGGCATCAATATCACCACCATCAATACAATCCCGCGCTGCAGACATTTCCTGCTCGAAAGCGGCTCGCTGTCCCGGCTTCATCGATGAACTCCTCCGCACTCAGATAGTGACAGTGTCAACCCTGTGGTTACCCCCAGGTCAAGGGCGCAGGTTCGGGATGACGAGTCGGACCGCCGACCACTACAATCGCCCCCATGCCAAACCTGCTGACCCGCCATTTCCCCTGCGTCGACTACCCTCCCTGCTGGCAGGCGATGAAGACCTTTACCGACCTGCGTGGCGCGCACACGCCAGACGAGCTATGGCTGCTCGAACACCCTGATGTCTTCACGCTGGGACAGGCCGGCAAGCCGGAGCATGTTCTGAATCCGGGACCGATCCCGCTGGTACAGACTGATCGTGGCGGTCAGGTCACCTGGCATGGCCCGGGGCAGACCGTGGCCTACCTGCTGTTCGATATCGCCCGCATGGGCATCGGCGCCCGCGAACTGGTCACCCGGATTGAGCAGGCCATCGTTGCCTATCTGGCAACACTGGACATCAAGGCAGCGCCGCGCAAGGATGCCCCGGGAGTGTATGTCGACTCTGCCAAGATTGCCTCGCTCGGCCTGCGTATCCGCCATGGCCGCAGTTACCACGGCCTGTCTTTGAACCGTGATGTCGATATGGCGGTATTTCAGCGCATTAACCCCTGTGGCCATATCGGTCAACCGATGACCAGCCTTGCCCTGCTCGACGCCAATCCCGACCGGGCCGCGGTTGAAGCCGGCCTGCAACAGGCCCTGTGTCAGCGCTTTGCCTTCGACAACGTCACTGCCGCCGGGCTGCCGGGCTGGTACACTGGCGCCCTGTCCGAACCCCCGCAGGAGTCCCCCTCGCCATGAGCGAATCGCGTCCGGTCCGTCGCAAGGTTGCCCCAGGTGAGAAGCTGCGCGGCGCCGACAAGGTGCGCGCCATTCCGGTGGTCAACGAACCGGTGATCCAGCGCAAGCCAAGCTGGATACGGGTACGGGTACCGGCCAACGGCGAGATCCAGCGGATCAAGTCGATGCTGCGCCGACAGAAACTGCACACCGTCTGCGAAGAGGCCTCCTGCCCGAATCTGCCGGAATGCTTCGGCAGCGGCACCGCTACCTTCATGATCATGGGCGATATCTGCACCCGCCGCTGTTCGTTCTGCGATGTCGGCTTTGGTCGGCCGAAACCGCTGGATGTGGATGAGCCGAAACATCTGGGTGAAAGCGTGGCCGATCTGGCGCTGAAGTATGTGGTCGTGACGTCAGTGGACCGCGATGATCTGGCCGATGGCGGCGCGCAACATTTTGCCGAGTGTATTCGAGAGATCCGCGACCAATCGCCGGGCACCCGGATTGAAGTGCTGGTACCGGATTTCAAACTTTGCATGGACAAAGCGCTGGCAATTTTCGCCACCCAACCACCGGACGTGTTTAATCACAACATCGAAACCGTGCCGGAGCTGTACAAAACGATTCGCCCGGGCGCGAAGTATGATCACTCGCTGGCGCTGCTGAAGAAGTTCAAGGCGCAGCATCCGGATGTCGCCACCAAGTCCGGCATCATGGTCGGCCTCGGAGAAACCTTTGAGCAGGTCATTGGCGTACTGAAGGATCTGCGTGCCCACGATGTCGACATGCTGACCATCGGCCAGTATCTGCAGCCGAGCAAACACCATGCCCCGGTAGAGCGCTATGTGCACCCGGATGAATTTCGCGAATACGCCAGGGTTGCCGAGAAGCTTGGCTTCAGCTCGGTGGCATCCGGACCGATGGTACGCAGCTCCTATCATGCCGACCTGCAACACCAGGGGATAGACGTCGGCCAGCTGCACAGCCACTGAAACAAACCACACAAGGGAGTGTCAGCATGAACAATCCGTATCAGTCCCCGGCCGCAGCGGTAACACCTGACGATTCGATGGCAGCACTGCAGTATGGCGGCTTCTGGCGTCGGGTCGGAGCCTCCGTCATTGACTCCATCCTGCTCCTGCTGGTGACGTCGCCTTTTCTGTATGCATTCTATGGCGAGAGTTTCTATACCGAGCAGAGCCTGATGCGCGGCCCGGCTGACTTCATCATCAGCTACCTGTTCCCCGCCGTTGCTTCCATCACTTTCTGGATTTACAAGTCTGCCACACCGGGCAAGATGGTGTTTGGCCTGAAAATTGTTGATGCTGAAACGGCCGGACCATGCAGCACCGGCCAGCTGATTGGCCGTTACCTGGGTTATTACCCGTCATTTCTGGTGATTGGACTGGGCTTTATCTGGGTGGCGTTCGACAAACGCAAGCAGGGCTGGCATGACAAGATGGCCGGCACACTGGTCATCCGCAACTGATAATGAACCCGGGGCGCTTCAGCGCCCCTTTAACGCCTGTACCAGCTTGCCGTGAATGCCGCCAAAACCACCATTACTCATGATCACCACGTTCAGCGGCGAGCTATTTCGAGCACAAATATCGGCAATCACTGCATCAATGCTTGATAGCGTTTTCGCCGGCACCTTTGATGCCTTGACCACATCATCCAGCGACCAGTTAATGCCTTCCGGCTGATACCAGATAACCTCATCCGCGGCCAGCACGCTGTCCGCCAGCTTGTCACGATGGGCCCCCATACGCATGGTGTTGGAGCGCGGCTCGATCACGGCAATAATTCTCTCGTTACCAACTTTTCTTCGCAGTCCTTCCAGAGTCGTGGCAATCGCCGTCGGATGATGGGCAAAGTCGTCATAAACGCGCACGCCGCGCGCCTCTCCAACAAGTTCCATGCGCCGTTTGACGCCGAGAAAATCGCCGAGCAGCTCGCAGCCCTGCGCCAGCGATACACCAACATGCCGTGCTGCCAGCAGTGCCGCGACACCGTTTTTCACGCTGTGCATGCCGGTCTGCCCCCAGCGCACTACGCCAACTTTTTTGCCGTTCTCCAGTACCGCGAAATGACTTCCGTCGTCGCCAAGCAACTGTACATCAATACCGGCGCCGGCGCCGAAACGCTCCACTTCGCTCCAGCAGCCCCTCTCCAGCACTTCCTCCAGCGCCATTTCGCCGGTTGGCAGAATGATCCGCCCGTTACCCGGGATGGTGCGCACCAGGTGATGGAACTGCTTCTGGATGGCGCCGAGGTTTTCAAAGATATCGGCGTGATCGAATTCGAGGTTATTCAGAATCGCCGTGCGCGGCCGGTAGTGAATAAACTTGGAGCGCTTGTCGAAAAATGCGGTGTCGTACTCGTCCGCTTCGACAACAAAGAACGGGGTTTCGCCAAGCCGCGCTGACACCGGGAAGTTGCCAGGCACGCCGCCAATCAGAAAACCGGGCATCATGCCGGCCGCTTCCAGCAGCCAGGCCACCATCGACGAGGTGGTGGTTTTGCCGTGGGTGCCGGCAACAGCTATCACCCAGCGCTCCGGCAGCACCACATCAGCCAGCATCTGCGGGCCGGAGGTGTAACGCAGGCCACGGTTCAACACTTCTTCCACCGCCGGGTTGCCGCGACTCATGGCATTGCCGATCACCACCAGATCCGGCGCCGGATCGAGCTGGGCGGCGTCGTAGCCTTCGTGAATCTCGATGCCGGCGGCGCGCAGCTGGTCCGACATCGGCGGGTAGACGTTGGTATCGGCGCCGGTGACCCGATGGCCCATGTCCCGCGCCAGTTGCGCCAGCGAGCCCATAAAGGTGCCGCAAATACCGAGAATATGAATGTGCATTTTTCTGGAGCTCCGGAAATCGTCGGGGCAGTGTAGCGGGCCGTGTTTCGGTTGGCACGTGCGAGGAGTATGAGTTCTGGCGCAGGTCGTGAGTGTGGCAGTGAGCTTCGCCGGTTGTGGTGATGGTCAGGGGGTTCCGGGACACGCCGTGAACCCATCCCTGGGGGCTTGTGTTCGACAT